>NZ_JBEHFV010000014.1:0-60455 GCF_040225855.1 Corynebacterium sp. KPL2850 | reverse complement strand
CTTCTTGAGATACGGAGGTAGGCAACGCTGAAACTGCGCCTTCTTGCATGGACAATCCCTCTATGAATCGCTCGAGGTAGGTAGCAAAGCCCGCGACATCGCGCGGATCGGGCTGACGGACGCGCCCAGTATTATTGCTGCTGGCAATCTCATCGTTGAGGTAATCCGCAAAGTCTTTATCCGAGCCCATGTAGTTCGCCAGCAACGCGATTCCCCAGGCACCACCTTCGCTAGCGGACTGCGCCACGGCCACTGGTGTTTTCAACGCGGCTGCCAGGAAGCGCTGCGCTACGCCAACCGTGCGGAAAATCCCACCGTGAGCTTGGACGACGTCCACGGAAATACCTTCCTGCTCTAGCAAGCGCATACCCAGCGCCAGCGATGCAAAGACGCTATACAGGTTGGCGCGCATGAGGTTAGCAAGGGAGAAATTCGCATCGGGTGTCCGCGCCACCATGGGACGCCCTTCAATCAAACCCGCAATCGGTTCACCGGCCCGGTAGGGATAGACCACTACCCCGCCGGCATCCGGTTCACCGCGTAATGCCTCGGTCAAAATGGCCGTATATACATCGTCGATGTGGTCAATGTTCTTGGTGCCGAACGCCACTGCTACATCGCTAAACAGCGAGATCCAATCCGAAATTTCCTGCGCGCCGTTATTACAGTGCACCATCGACACTGGCAGACCCGTCGGTGTGGTCACCGGGTCAATTTCGGGATAGGACTTACTCAAGGGCTTTTGGTGAACAAGCATTGCAAAAATCGAGGTACCCACGCTCACGTTGCCCGTATTGATGCTGACGGTATTCGTGGCCACCATGCCCGTTCCAGCATCGCCTTCAGGCGGGCATGCCACCGCGCCGGCCTGCAGCGCTCCGCTGGGATCCAGGAGTTCTGGGTGCTCAAGGGCACCCGCGTCCGCGCCCGCAGACAAGGACTCGGGCAATAACTCTGCGAAGTCTCGCCCAATTTCTCCGCGGATTTTCGCGAGCGCCGCCTCATCGTAGGACGCCGTTTGAGGGTCAATAGGAAACATGCCAGAGGCATCCCCCACGCCGAGAACTTTCTTACCCGTTAACTGCCAGTGGATATAGCCGGACAAGGTTGTCAGAAAATCGACGTCGCCAACGTGTGGCTCGCCGTCCAGCAAAGCCTGATAGAAATGGGCGACGGACCAGCGCATTGGAATATTAACGTCGAAGAGTTCCGATAGTTTCTTCGCGGCTTCGCCCGTATAGGTATCGCGCCAAGTGCGAAAGGGCACGAGCTGTTCAGCGGACTTATTGAAAGCCAAGTAGCCATGCATCATCCCAGATATGCCAATAGCTGCTAGCCGGGTGAGCCTTTCCCCCGTGAGCTCACGTATCTCTGCGTTCAAATCAGCGTAGGCGGCACGCAGACCATCCCACACATCATCTAGTGCGTAGCTCCAGTGGCCATCTACATAGTCGCTTTCCCAGCGATGAGAACCGGTTGCGATGACCCGTCCGGAGCTGTCGATGAGGCACGCTTTAATACGCGTCGAGCCGACTTCAATGCCGAGTACTCCTCGGCCGCTGCGGACAATTTCTGCGGGCGTTAAAGAATCGCTCTCTGTCACGGCTACCTTCCTCACGTCGGGGAATTCGGCCGCCAGTCTACTCCCCTATTCCTTCTATCCTTCCGGAGCTTAGAGGAAAATGCAGCGCAACCCTGATAAAAGCAGCGGCCCGGCCGAACGCTGTAGATAGCATCCGGCCGGGCCGCTTCAGGTTGGCGCTATACGCTCTTAGTTCTTGGCTACGGTGGCGGTGACTCCGATGAGGATATCGTGGGCATCGGCAAGCGGCTCGGTGACCACGGAGAACTCCGTTGCCAGCACCTCGCCCGCGATGGTCTCAGCGTGGCGCTGCGCCCACTCCTTCTTATCTTCGGGCACGGAAAGGACCACGGAGATGCGGTCAGATACGTCGAAGCCGGAGTTCTTGCGGGCATCCTGCAGGCCGCGGATAACATCGGCGGCCCAGCCTTCGGCCTCGAGCTCTTCGGTGACCTCGGTATCCAGGACGACGAGGCCATCCAAGCCCTCGATGCGGGCGGTGGAGTCTGGGTTCGCAGCTTGCAAACGCTCGGTGTATTCCTCAGGACTCAAAACGATGTCACCGTCTACCACGACCTCATCGCCGCGGCGCTCGTAGTTGCCCGCCTTGAGGTTCTTGATGGCGCGCTGGACATCCTTGCCCAAGCGCGGGCCGGCAACCTTGGCGTTGCAGACCACCTGGAAGGTGCCGACGGAATCGACATCATCAGTAAGCTCAACCTCTTTGACGTTGACCTCGTCGCGGATAATATCGGCGAAGTCCGCCAGGCTCTGCGAGCCCGCGAAGGCCACGGTGAGCTTTGGCAGCGGCAGGCGGTTGCGCAGCTTATTGGCCTTGCGCACCGAGGACGCAGCCGATGCCACCGCGCGGGTGGCGTCCATGGCAGACACCAGGTCCGCATCCGCGGGGTAGTCCTCGGCCTTCGGGAAGTCCGCCAGGTGGACGGAGCGCTCACCGGTCAGGCCGCGGTAGATGACCTCGGCGACGTGCGGCAACAGCGGGGCAACCACGCGCGTAGTGGTCTCCAAAACGGTGTAGAGGGTGTTGAAGGCCTCTGGGTTGGAGTCCTCGCCACCCCAGAAGCGATCGCGGGAGCGACGGACGTACCAGTTGGTCAGCACATCGGCGAAAAGGCGAACCTCTTCGGTAGCGGTGGCGATATCGGTCCCCGCCAGAGCGGCATCGACATTCGCCACAAGGTCGTGGGTCTTAGCCAGGATGTAGCGGTCGAGCACGTGCGTGGAACTCGTATCGAACTTGGCGTCCTGCTCGGCGTAGAGCTGCAGGAAGGTGTACGCATTCCAGATGGGGAGCAGCGCCTGGCGCACGCCTTCGCGGATGCCCTGCTCGGTGACGATGAGGTTGCCGCCGCGCAGAATGGGCGAGGACATCAGGAACCAGCGCATGGCATCGGAACCGTCGCGGTCAAAGACCTCGTTGACGTCCGGGTAGTTACCCTTGGACTTGGACATCTTAAGCCCGTCGTTGCCCAAGACGATACCGTGGGCCACGACCTTCTTGAACGCTGGGCGGTCAAAGAGCGCGGTGGACAGCACGTGCAGCAGGTAGAACCAGCCGCGGGTTTGCCCGGAGTACTCCACGATGAAGTCCGCCGGCGAGTGAGTTTCAAACCACTCCTTGTTTTCAAACGGGTAGTGCTTTTGCGCAAACGGCATGGAACCGGATTCGAACCAGCAGTCCAGCACGTCCGGCACGCGGCGCATGGTGGATTTACCGGTGGGATCGTCCGGGTTGGGGCGGGTCAGCTCATCAATGTGCGGGCGGTGCAGCGACTCCGGGCGCTTGCCGAAGTCCCTCTCCAGCTCATCCAAAGAGCCGTAGACGTCCATGCGCGGGTACTCGTCATTATCGGACATCCACACCGGGATGGGCGCGCCCCAGTAGCGGGTGCGCGAGATATTCCAGTCGCGGGCACCTTCCAGCCACTTGCCAAATTGGCCATCGCGGATGTGCCCTGGCAACCACTCGATCTCGTTGTGGTTGAGCTCCACCATGCGATCACGGAATTCGGTGACCTTCACAAACCAAGCGGGCAGCGCCATGTAGATAAGCGGCTCGCCCGAGCGCCAAGAGTGTGGGTAGGAGTGCTCGATGGTCACGTGGCGCACCACTCGCCCAGCGGCCTTGAGATCCTTGATGATGGATTTATTCGCATCGAAGACCAGCTGGCCCTCGTACGGCGGGACCTGGGAGGTGAACTTACCGTCCTCATCCACCGGGACCACCAACTCGATGTCATACTCGTTGGTGGTATTCATATCGTCTTCACCAAAGGCAGGTGACTGGTGGACAACACCCGTACCGTCTTCGGTGGTGACGTAGTCTGCCAATAGCACCTGGTAGGCATTACGCAAGTCTGGGAAGAAGCCGAAGATCGGCTCATACTTAAAGCCCTCGAGCTGCGCGCCAGTGAAGGTGTCTAGCACCTCGGCCTCACCTAGTTCCTTTTCCAGGGTGCCCAGCAGGTTTTCGGCCATGATGAACGTGCGGCCGGCGAACTCGCCGTCGGTGGCCTTAAACAGTGCGTAAGAGACCTCCGGGTGAACCGCCAGCGCCTCGTTGGACGGCAAGGTCCAGGGGGTGGTGGTCCAGGCGAGGAAGGAGGCATCGGCAAGCGCGGGGTAATCCGCCAACGTCTTTTCCGCCGCGGTGCCCTCGCGAGCGCCTGCGACCGGGAAGGTCACCGTCAATGTAGGGTCCTGGCGCATCTTATAGGAATCATCCAAGCGCGTTTCCTGGTTGGACAAGGAGGTGTGCTCCGCCCAGGAATACGGCAAAACGCGGAAACCCTTGTAGATCAGGCCCTTGTCATACAGCTCCTTGAAGGCCCACATGACCGATTCCATGAAGTTGATATCCATGGTCTTGTAGCCATTATCAAAGTCCACCCAGCGCGCCTGGCGGTTGACGTAATCTTCCCACTCATCGGTGTATTCCAGCACCGACTTAGCGCAGTACTCGTTGAACTTGTCCAGGCCCATGTCCTCGATCTGGGCTTTATCGGTGATCCCGAGCTGCTTTTCCGCTTCCAGCTCCGCGGGCAAGCCGTGGGTATCCCAGCCAAAGACGCGGGGGACGTAATTTCCGGCCATCGTGCGGTAACGCGGCACGATGTCCTTAACGTAACCGGTCAGCAGGTGGCCGTAGTGCGGCAGGCCATTGGCAAAGGGAGGGCCGTCATAAAAGATGTATTCGGGGCAGTCCTTGGTCTTTTCCAAAGAAGCCTGGAACGTATCGTCCTGCTTCCAGTACTTCTGGACTTCTTCTTCCATATCCGGGAAACGGCTCGAGCCGCCGGTCATATCGACCTTGGGGTAAATCTTTTTCACCATTATCTTCCTTCACGCTATAACTTGATGCAGGGACGGGCCAATGGCTCGCGGTACCACCCTGCTTGAGCTAAAAGCTCCGCTTCGTTTCGGTGAAGGAGATAACGGTCCCACCCGTTCAGTTCTACTGAGCCTTATGGCCGTTCTTCTGAATTGCTCCCCCGGTGATGGCCGGATCATCGCTTGTGCCCGCCAGTATAGCGCCACACGAACGCTGTGCACAAAAGTTATCCACAGGTAGAAATTTTCCTGTTGTACGCGGTTGCGCGCGGCCATAGATTATGAAGCATGACCGCGCTCGAGAATTACTTAGCAGCTATGACCCCGGGGATGGATATCGTCGCCGGGTGCGCTGGCCTGTCTGAGGACGATCTGCGGGCGCATGGTGCGCCGGAGCACACGGCACGGGAGCTTATCCTGCTCAAAGAGGCTTATTGCGGAAACACCAAATTCACCGGCCGGCGCCGGCGCGCCATGGACGGTGCCCGGCGCAATGGCCATTCCATTGTGGCGTTGTCCATCATCGAAAAGTATGCCCGCAAGATGCCCACGCTTTTCGATGCCTGGCTTCTCCGCGAGCAGCTCTGCACCACCAACGCAAGCACCGGGGACCTAGAAAAACTGGCAAAATCTAAGCTACCTGCGAAAAAGAAGAAGGTTAAGCCTGGGGTGCGCATCATTCGCCGCAAGAACGCGCCGTGGACCCTGGCCATCGATGCGCGTTCCTCGCTTATTGCGGATCTTCATGCCGCGCTAAAAGAGAGCGACAAGAAACCGCTAGAGGCGGTGGAACAGACCTTTTTCGGCGGCGGCTCCGCCGTAAAGACCACGGTGATGACCAACGTCCTGGTCAACCTGGATGACTACGTGCGCATCATCAACGGCGATGGCGAGGAAATCCAGCTCCAAATGACCAATGGCGCTACTCTTACCGGCGCCGAGTACCTCGAGCGCGCGCTGAAGGAACGCGGGCTGATTACCCTCATTAGTCCCTATGAGGGAGCGGTGAACCTGTACCGCACGGAGCGCTTCGCCAATGCGAAACAACGCCTGATGGCCGCGGCAGAAAACCCAATCTGCCCGTGGCCGCGGTGCAATAAGCCCGCTGACGAATGTCAGATTCATCATATGGAGCCGTGGTTGCACGGTGGATTGACCAACATAGGTAACTTATCCACAGCCTGCGCCTACCACAACGGGGTCAACGACGATGACCCCAATGCCCCACCACTGCGCGGACACCTCGTCCGCAGGAATGGGACCATCCGGTGGGAACCCCCGGATTAGACAGAAGTTATCCGGGACCTCGTGACGGCTTCCCGCCTGGAATTCCGGCTGGGGACCCGCCAGGGAAACCAAAGAGGAGTCCGAGGCCGGATCCGAGGAAACCGCGATCTTTTAATCCTCAGATGTTGCGAATGATCACGCGTGGTGCGTTTAGGGCGCCTGGAAACGGCGCTTGGCCCCCAGCCAGTTGAGGCGCAGGCGTGCGCCTACTTTGGCATGCCGTAAATGCATGGAGATTCTTTCTGGCCGCTCACTTCGACCGAATCAACCAAACCACACCGAAACTAAGCGGCCCTAGACAGATTTGAGCAATGAGGAGCCCTAGTTCTGCTTCCAGCCTTGGGACAAGTCTTCTTCAAGGGCATTATTATCCGCACGGTACTTGCGCGCCCAATCGATAATAAACAACACGATGCCGGAGCCCGCTGCGATAAAGACGAGGTACAACGCCCAATCGGCGGTATTTAAGACATACGTCACCAAAGCCACGAAGGCCACAAGGGCAAGGACAAGGGCAGCGACGAGCATGTCAGTTCCTCTCAGAGGGGTTAAAAGTAGCTATGGGAACAATCATAGCGAGGTGGATAAAACCACAATAGCGCCCACTCCCCTAGAGGCGTGGGCGCTATGGGTAACTATTTTGGCTTAGTTACTGCCAACCGGCTACTTAGTTCTTGCCGGCATCGCCGTTTGGTGCGGCGGTTCCGCGGGTCTCGAGCTCTTCCAGCTGGGACTCGAGGAGGGTCTTCAAGCGGGTGCGGTACTCGCGCTCGAAGGTGCGCAGCTCGGAGATGCGTGCCTCCAAAGCAGTCTGCTGCTGCTTGACCGTGTTCATCACTTCGGTGTGCTTCTTCTCGGCATCGGCCTGCAGCGATGCGGCCTTCTCCTCTGCCTGGCGAATCTGGGCCTCGGCACGGGAGGAAGCATCGGACTCGGTCTGCTGAGCCTTGGACTCTGCCTCAGAAACCAGCTTCTTGGAGCGGGTTTCTGCGTCCTGCACCTGAGTGTCGTACTTCTTCTGCGCCTCGGCAAGCTGTGCCTTGGAACGAGAGTCAGCATCGGAAAGCTGCTTTTCTGCAGCCGTGCGGGCCTCAGACAGCATGGACTCAGACTCGGCGCGAGCCTCAGAGGTCAGGCGGTCCGCCATCTCCTGGGCCAAGCCCAGCACGCGGGCTGCCTGCATGTGCGTATCAGGGGTAGCCAGGCCGTCTGCGCCCTGTGCTACACCAGTACCTGCAGCGGCCGCTGCGGCGTTGGAGGCAGCCGAGTTCGAGGAGCCAGCGGCGGAAGCGGACTTCTTCAGGCTCTCGTTCTCGCGCTGGGAAGACTCCAGCTCCTTCTTGGCCTGCTTGGCCTCGGTGCGAGCCTCCTCGGCTTCCTTCTTAGCCTTAGCAGCCTCATCGCGAGCCGCCTTGAGCTCGGCGGTATTAGCGGCGGCGGTGACGCCAGCTGCCGGGGCATCGGCACCGCTCTCCTTGGCCTTTGCGGCCTCGGCCTGGGCGGCCTTGACCTGCTCCTGGGCCTTCTTGGTTTCTTCCTTGGCGCGAGAGACCTCGGACTTGGAATCTGCCAACTTGGTTTCATACTCAGCGCGCAGCTTGGCCTCAATCTCCTTACGCAGAGCTTCTTCATCTGCGCCAGAGGTTGCGGCGGCTGCGGCACCAGCCCCTGCTCCGCCGGCCTTGGACCCGGAGCTAAGATCGCTCACCTGCGCCTGCAGGTCTTCATTTTCATCCTGCAATTGGGCAAGGGCATCCTCAACGAGGTCGAGGAACTGATCTACCTCATCCTCGTTGTAGCCACGCTTGCCAATCGGCGGCTTGCTGAACGCGACGTTGTGTACATCAGCTGGTGACAGTGGCATGACTTGTCTTCCCCTTCGAGTTGATACAACCCCGGAGGTTCCAGGGCCTTAGGAGCTGCGGTTCCAGTTTATCTAAACCTTCCCCACAAAGTTATATGTGGTTCATAATACGGGTTATCGCATTTTATTGTAACCGAAAGTCCACAATAATGGACGTAACGCTGACTCTCAATGTCTACCACCTCTCAATGTCTACCACAGGTTACGGGGTGATGCGGGGTTGTCCTACAAGAAAATGGCCCGCAGGAAAATTGTCAGGAACGAGAGGATAAAAAATAGCACCAAGACGGAAACGTCCAGCGCGATTCCACCCATCTGCAGCGGAGGAATAACCCGGCGCAGCGCTTTGACCGGTGGGTCCGTGATGGCGAAAAGGGGTTCAGCGATGATCATGAACCAGCGCGGGGGATTGAATTGCCGCGAGAAGGATTGGATCATCTCGATAATAATCCGGGCGATCAGTACCCATGTATAAACCTTCACCAGAAAGATGAGGATAATTCCAATGTCAGTCACGATTACTCAGCCTATCGAATAGTCCCCCGCACATGCGCATTGCGCGCCGTACGGGGGTTAATGGGATGTGCGTCGTTGTAGCTAGCCCGCGCTCCTAGCGCAGACCGGCGGCGCGCTCCAGTTCAGGTTTAGCGATATCGGCGGATTTCGGCACGACGGCGAATACCTTGCGCTGGGTGTCCATGCCCTTCGACAGGTTGAGCATGCGGCCTTCCAGGCCGAAGCAGAGGCCGGCTGCGAAGTCGATGAAGCGCTTAGCGGTGCCGCGCTCGGCATCGGTAAGTTCAAAGACCACTGCATCGCCATCGCGGAAGGGCTCGCCCACCTTGGCGGCATCGTTGAACGAGGTCAGGGAAATTGCCACGATAGTCGGGACGAACTTTTCCTCGACGGGCGCCGGCGCCGGATTCGACTCATAGGCCTGCGGGGCGCGGCGCGGGGCGTAGGCCGCAGAAGTGGCCGCTCCGTTGCCCGCGTAACGCGGCTCGTCGTTGTAGTAGGCGTCGTCTTCTTCGAAATCCATCGGACCAAGCCCGAAGAAATTCTTCGTCCTATCAATGAATGACATTTTTGGGTCTCCCTCTGACCTAAATTTGTTCAAGTTCAAGCGCGTAAATGTGAATGATGTGACTCATGTGATTTACGCTGTGAAATGCGCTTTTGCGATATTTTTAACCTACTGGGCGCTTTCCCATGATGCTGGTTCCGACACGCACAATATCGGTGCCCGCAGCAATCGCCGCATCCATATCCGCGCTCATCCCGGCCGAGAGTTTGAGCTGCCGGCCAAGGCGTTCGGAGCGGCGATCCACGTCTGCGCGCACTGTAGTAAATACCTCCTGCGCATCGGCATCAAGGGGAGGAACCACCATGAGCCCGGCGAATTCTAGGTGATCCGCCCCCTCGACCGCCTCGATCACCTCATCCAGTTCCTCGCGGATTACTCCCCCGCGCGAGGTATCGCCATCGGCGGAGACCTGAATAAATACCGGAAGGTTAGTGTCTCGCTCACCGCGCTCGTGCGCGAGGCCCACGCCGCGGTCCAGTGCCTTGGCCAGCTTCACCGAATCCACAGAATGCACGCTGGCGGCCCACCGCGCGACGTGGTTGGCCTTCTTGGTTTGAATCTGGCCAATCATGTGAAAACGCAGCTGGTCTAGCTCCTGCACCTTTGCCCGGGCTTCTTGCTCGCGGTTTTCCGCCACGTCCTCTACCCCGAGCTCCGCTAGAAGGGCAATATCCTCTGCGGGATGGAACTTGGTCACGACCAATAGCTGCGGTGCCGGTCGGTCATGCTCAGCTGCAATGGCGCTGATGTGTTCCCTCGTTGCGGCGAGATTATCTGCCAGTTCTTGTTTCCGGTTACTCATGATTAGCCTCCAACCAAATCACACCGGCCTGGCGGCCAGTGGTTCCTTCGCGGCGATAAGAAAAGAAATCCGTGTCCTCAATGGTGCAGCGCGGATCCGAATCGATATTAGTAATACCCAGGCCCATCAATTGACGGATAAGCCCCGCGCGCACGTCGATGCCCCACGTCCCCTTTTCGGTCCTACATTTCGAACCGGGAAGGCGCCGTTCGACATCGTTGGCCATATCTTCTGGCACCTCGTAGTTTTTCCCGGATGCGGCAGGGCCCATGACCACTTGGATTCGCTCCGGCTGAGCGCCGAGTTTCTGCATCTCGCGCACGGTATTGACCACGATGCCGTTGCGGGCGCCGAGCCGGCCGGCGTGGACGGCGGCGATGACGCCGGCGGGGACATCGACAAGCAGCACAGGCGTGCAATCCGCGACGAGGACGCCAAGGCCAAGCCGGCGTTGCGTGGTCACAATCGCATCCGTTGCCGGCACTGGGGACTCGTGCGGGCCATCGATGACGGTGACCGCATTGGTGTGAAGCTGTTCCATCCACACGATATTCTCGAGCCCGGTCACGCGCAGGAGGCGCTCGCGGTTGGCCGTGACGTTGGCTGGTTCGTCGCCGACGTGCCCGCCAAGATTGAAAGACTCATATGGATATGCAGACGCCCCGCCTGCACGGCTGGTAAAAACCATGCGGACGGGGCGGCTGGTGCGATGTTCCTCGTTTACTGGCATGCACACCAGCGTAGCGGTTTGCGCTTAGCGCATGAAGGACGGCACATCGAGATCGTCGTCGCCATCATCATCGCGGCGCTGACTTGGCCGAGACAGGCGGTAGTCTTCGCGACGCTCCTCGCGGAAGCGATCGGAGTTGGTGAACAGGCCGCCAGACTCGCTGCGGCGCTCCTCGGGGCGGCGTTCTTCCACGCGGCGGTCGTCGTAGCGGCGATCGTCTACGCGGCGCTCATCAGCGCGGCGATCCTCCACGCCACCCTGGCCGGCGCGCGGCTCATAGGAGTGGCGCGGTGCGTAGTCATCGGCGGCGGGCTGCGCGGGCGCCGGGGTGGCGGAGTTTCCGGACTCGCGGTCGCGGTTATCAAAGAGCGAGCCGGGCTTGCGCTGCTCGGAGGCGCGCTTACCCGATGCTGCCTGGGCGGCATTGGCCTCGGCGTCGAAACCGGTGGCGATGATGGTGATGCGGATTTCATCGCCCAAGGTGTCATCAATGATGGTGCCGAAGATGAGGTTGACGTCTTCATCGGCGCGTTCTTCGACCATGGAGGCCGCGGAATTGACCTCGTGCAGGCCCAGGTCGGAGCCGCCGGCGATGGAAAGCAGCACGCCCTTGGCGCCTTCCATCGTGGATTCCAATAGCGGCGAGTTGATGGCCTGCTCGGCGGCGGTCATGGCGCGGTTATCGCCCCGTGCGGAGCCGATGCCCATCAGCGCGGAACCGGCGTCAGACATGACGGAGCGAACGTCAGCAAAGTCGACGTTGATCATGCCCGGGATGGTGATCAGGTTGGTAATACCCTGGACACCATTGTGGAGGACCTCATCGGCCGCGCGGAAGGCTTCCACGATGGAAAGCTCTTCCCCACCGAGCTGCATCAGGCGGTCATTGGGGATAACGATGAGGGTATCGCAGACCTCGCGCAGCTCCTCGATGCCGGCCATGGCCTGGCGGGTACGGCGCGCACCCTCGAACTTGAAGGGGCGGGTGACAACACCCACGGTCAACGCGCCCATCTTCTTCGCGATGGAAGCCACAACAGGAGCGGCACCCGTACCGGTGCCGCCGCCCTCGCCGGCGGTAACGAAGACCATATCGGAGCCCTGCAGGGCGTCCTCGATTTCGGACTTGTGGTCTTCCGCAGAGGTCTTGCCCACCTCAGGGTTGGCGCCTGCGCCCAACCCGCGGGTGGCCTCGCGGCCGATGTCGAGCTTGGTATCGGCATCGGAGAAAATCAGCGCCTGGGAGTCGGTGTTGATGGCGACGAATTGGACGCCCTTCAGGCCTTCTTCGATCATGCGGTTCACGGCGTTGACGCCGCCACCGCCGACGCCGACGACCTTGATATCCGCGAGATTGTTGTTGGAAGAGATCATGTGAGCAGGTCTCACCTTTCGCTACTTTAAGTCTGCACGTGCATTAAACGAGGATTGTATGCGCTTCACGAGCGTGAATCGCGTTCCCCTCCATCTTTAACGACACACCTGTAATTTTCATGCTCATTTTACGCGTGTCGGGACTCTCAAGTACCACTTTAGGGTTGCTGGCCTGCGGTTTTGTCCGCCACTTCCGCACCACTGACACCACCCGAAAGAGAAATTAAAAGACCCTGCAGCGCATACGCTTGGGGCGCGGCGCGGCAGGGAATTTTTCGGGTCTATCTCAGCTTCCACCGAGGTATCTACCCTATCCGCGGGTAGTGACCAGTTCAGGGTTAGAGATATTCCATTCTTGGCCCTCCATCTTCAGCACGGTGGCGAAGGCGCGGGCCTTATCATCGTTATTTTTATCGCTGGCTCCCCAGAAAATGCGGCGATCATCTTTGGTGGTGAACTGCAAGGAATAGGAATCGGTGACTTCGAGGGTGGCGACTTGGTGGCGGACGTCATCAGGAAGCGCAGCAATGGCAGCCACCGCGCCTTGGGCCTCGGAGGAGCCACTGTCGATGTCCCCGGTAAGCTCCACCGCACCTTCAGGAGGCTCTGCGGAGGTAAACTCCTCCCCCTTGTCATCGATGAGGAAAGTGGTGTCGTCTCGCTTTACGAAGGCGACGGGCTTGTGTTCCTGCACGGATATCGTCAATGTCGATGGCAGGTCGCGCGAGACCGTCACCGAATCCGCCCAGTCCAGGCTCGCAACGCTACTGGCGGCCGCGTGCGCGTCCACCCGCAAAAGGTTTTCTCCCTCGGGGACTCCGGCGGCCTCCTGCACCTGGGCGGCATCGAGTTGGTGCACGCCTTCTACCTCAAAGTTTTTCACCTTAAAGATGGGCAGCGCCCACACCGCGATGCCCACCAGCAGCACGAGGGCGAGCAGGCCACCGACGATGCCGAAAATAAGCTTCTTCGACACCCGCACTAGTGGGCCCGCAATTCATCGAGAATTTCCGCGGCCACGAGGGTGATGGAACCGGCGCCGATGGTCAAGATGATATCGCCCGGCTGTGCGATGGAGACCACGTCCTTGGCTGCGGCGGAAAAGTCTGGCTCAAAGATAACCTCCATCTCTTCCGGCATCTTATTGGTGATAATGCGCGAGGTAATGCCTTCCACGGGTTGCTCGCGGGCGCCGTAGATATCGAGTACAACGGCGGCATCGGCAAGCGCAAGCGCCTGCGCAAACTCGGCGTCGAATTCCATGGTGCGCGAGTACAGGTGCGGCTGGAAACAGGCGATGACGCGCCCGCCATTGCCCTCGGCCGCAACCTTGGCGCGCGCGGCCCGCAGCACCGCGGCAACCTCGGTGGGATGGTGGGCATAATCATCGAAGACGCGGACGCTACCGCCCTGCCAGTCCACGCTGCCCCGGTACTCAAAGCGGCGGCGCACGCCGCTGAAATCCGCGAGCCCCTCCGCAATGGTGCTGGGATCGCCGCCCGATAACACGCCGGCGATAAGCGCAGCCATGGAGTTGAGCACCATGTGGTGGCCGGGGATCTGCAGCTGGTAGCTCACGGATTCCTCCACGCCGAGCAGGGAAAGCTGCACGGTACACGCCATGCCGGCGGCAGTGGTCTCTTCTGCGGTCAGCGTTGCGGCAAGCGGCACGGAGGTGGTACGCGCTTTCTCCGCGCCGCCATAGCCGATGACGTTGATGCCGCGGCTAAGTGCCTGCTCACCGATCTCGGCGGCATGCTCGTCCTCCGCGCACACGACGAGGTAACCGGTATCCGGGGTGACCAAGTCCGCGAAGTCCGCAAAGACCTTGAAATAGGCGTCCGCAGAGTGGAAATAGTCAAGGTGGTCCGGCTCTGCGTTTGTGATAACGGCGATATCGGGGCTATAGCGCAAGAGCGAGGCATCGGACTCATCGGCCTCGGCAACAAAGACCTCGCCGGTGCCACCGTGTGCATTGGTACCAGCGCGGTTGAGCTGGCCACCGATGGCAAAGGAGGGATCCAGCCCCGCGTGCTGTATGGCGCTCACGGCCATTGAGGTCGTCGAGGTCTTGCCGTGCGTGCCCGCCAGCAGCACCTGAGTATGTCCCTCCATCAGCGCGGCGAGCAGATCCGAGCGCCGTATGAGCGGAATATTATTCTCCCGCGCGGCGACGAGCTCCGGGTTATCCTGCGGAATCGCCGCGAAGGAGGTCACGACGGTGGTAGGCAGCTCGCCGGAAAGCTTGAGGTTTTCCGCAGCGTGGCCGATGGCTACCTTGGCGCCCATGGAGCGCAATACCTCCACCGGGGTGGAGTCCTTCACGTCGGAGCCAGTAACGACGGCGCCGCGAGCGGCCAAGATGCGGGCAAGCCCCGACATTCCGGAGCCGCCGATGCCGATGAGGTGGACGCGGCTAAGATCGTACTGTGCGGGATCGGTCATTTACTTGTCCTTCTTTCCTACCTGCAGTTCTGCGTCCTGCACGCGGGTGGCGATGCGGTCAGCGATGATATGCGCCGCATCCCCCGCCGTGGACTGGTCTGCGGCCCGCGACATGGATTCCAGGCGCTCTGGGGTATCGAGGATGGCGCGGACCTCTTCGATAAGGCGCTCGGACCCCAACTCGGCATCGGGAATCTGCACCGCAGCGCCGGCCTCTACCATTTCGCGCGAATTCAAGGCTTGCTCTCCATTGCCGTGCGGCAGCGGGATGTAGATGGCGGGAAGGCCCGCGGCGGTAACCTCAGCCACCGTCATCGCACCCGAACGGCACACCACAAGGTCCGCTGCGGCCAGCGCGCCGGCCATGTCATCGATATACGGCAGAGCGGCGTAGTTCGGGTACGGTTTAGGCGGATCGTTTTTCTTTCCATAGGCGTGCAGGAGCTGGAAGTCCTTGGTGAGGTCCTCCGCAGCGCCCGCCACAGCCCCGTTGATGCTGGCCGCGCCCTGAGAACCGCCAGTAATCAAGATGGTGGGCAGCTCCGCCAAATCCCACTTCGTGCGGGCATCCGCGGCGGTATTCCCGTCCTTATCCGCAGCAGCCGCGGCTAGGCTTGGGCGCACAGGGATGCCGATGACCTCGCCCTCCATGCCCGAATTGGCGTGGGCGTTCAGGCCGATGCCGCCGAGCTTGACTCCCAGCTTATTGGCCATGCCTGCTAGAGCATTGGTCTCGAGGACGTAGAAAGGAATGCCCAAAGTCTTCGCCGCGATATAGGCGGGCCCGGAAACGTAACCTCCGGTGCCGAAGACGACATCGGCCTCGACGTCCTTTAAGACCTTCCTCGCTTGGCGCACAGAGCGTGCAAGCTTGACTGGCAGCTTGGCTAGGTTGGTGCTCACCTTGCGGGGAATCGGCACGGGGGTAATCAGGCGCAGGTCCACGCCGCGGGCGGGAATAATATCGCTTTCCAGCCCCTTTTCTGTCCCTAATGCAGTAATCCGAGCGCCGTAGCGCTCGCGCAAAGCTTCACCGACGGCAAGGGCGGGCTCAATATGTCCTGCAGTGCCGCCACCTGCAAGGACGACGGAAAATGGCGTGGAATTCATAGCCTAAAGGCTACCAGCGCCTACCGCCTCGGGCGGTGCTCGGCGCGCGGATACCTCCGCCCACTTCCGGTCACCGGCCGGCCGTAGCGCTCATCGCGCACCCGCGGACGTGCCTCCTGCGGCTGGGCGTGTCGGCCCCGCGATTTCTGTTTCCGGGCTGCGGGCGGCTGCGGCTCACCGATGAAAAAGAGGCGATCAAACAGTGGCCGCCCAAAGTTCTGCATCGCAGAGATCTGCATCGGCTCGTGGCGTGCGACGTTGCACAAAATGCCCATTGAGCCAATCGTGATAATCGCGGCCGTGCCACCCGCAGAAATCATCGGCAGCTGGATACCGGTCACCGGCAGCAGGCCCACGACATAGGCGATATTGATAAACGCCTGGGTCACCACGCCGATAGTCAGCGTCGCAGCCAGCAGGGATTGATACTGATTCTGCGCGCGGGTCGCCGTGCGCAGCCCCACATAACCCAAGGCAGCGAAGAGGAAGATCACCAGCGCGCCGCCCCACAGGCCGAGCTCCTCGCCCACGATGGCGAAGATGAAGTCGTTCTTGGCTTCTGGCAGGTAGAACCACTTGGCGCGCGATTGGCCGAGGCCGACGCCCCAGAAGCCGCCATCGGCAAGCGAAAGAAAGCCCTGGTAAGACTGAAAGCCCGTACCCTGGGTATCGGAAATATTGCCAAAGAGGGCATCGAAATAGGTGTGGAAACGGTGGGAGCGGAAGCCGCCGATGAGGAAGACGGCGACCAAGCCCAGCGCACACAGGATGCCGATGATGATGGGCACGCGCCGGTTCACGCCGGCGAAAAAGAGCGTGAAGACCACAACCAGGGCAAAGGACAAGGCCATGCCCAAGTCGCCCTGCCCCACGATGAGCAGGAACATTAAACCAGCGATGAGCGAGTACATCATGAACGGGTCCGAGAGCTTGAGGGAATGATGTTCCTTATCCGCCAAGACCGAGGCACCGAACATGCCTACCGTGATGCGCGCGAGCTCGGACGGCTGCAGGGAAATCGGACCGACGTAGATCCACGACTGGGAACCCACCTCCTCGCGGCCGGTACCAACGCCCGGGATGAGCACCGCGATCAGCAACAAGATGGAAAGGGCCAAAAGCCACGGGATGAATTTGCGCAGCGTCTGCGGGGACACCTTCAGGCCGAGCCAGAACGCGCCCAAGCCGATGATGACCATGGCAGTTTGCCGCAGCGCTTGGTTCCACACGCCGCCATCTTCTGTCAGCGACGTGGCCATGGACGAGGAAAAGACCATGACCACGCCAATGCCGATGAGCGAGAAGATAATCAGGCGCAGCAGCTGATAATCCAGCCCGGCCTGCTGGCGGGCTTGTTCGCGCACGTCATTAATGCGTTCGCGCATGCTCTTTGCGCGGGGGCGCTGCGGGGAGGTGGCTGTCATGAAGTCTCCTAATTTTTAAAAAGGTCTAATCAGCGCGGGCGATATTCCGCGACGCTGCGGCAAAAAGGTCGCCGCGTTGGGCCATTCCGGTGTACATATCCAACGATGCCGCAGCCGGCGCCAAGAGGACGGTATCGCCGGCCTCGGCGTGTTGCGCGGCGGTCCGCACGGCCGCGTTCATCGCCGCCTGTGGGTCGGTGACCTCGATGAGCTCAACCGGGGTTTGCGGGGCGCGGCGCGCCAGTGCTTCCGCGATGATGCTCTTATCGATGCCCACCAGTACCGCCGCCTTCAACCGTGCGGCGTGGGTGGCGATGAGCTCATCCACGTCCGCGCCCTTGAGCTGCCCGCCGGCGACCCAGACAACGGAGTCGAATCCCTCTAGGGCGGCATCGGCCGCGTGTGGGTTGGTGGCCTTGGAATTATCGATATAAGAAATCCCGTCGTGCTCGTGCACCACGGCGCCGCGGTGGCCGGCCACCGCATAGGCGGCCAGGCCTTCCTGTATGGCGGCGGAGCTGGCGCCCGCCAACCGCGCCACGCTCGCGGCCGCCGCCGCGTCGAGGACTCCCGCAAGGCCGGCCGGCTCGATTCCCTCGGCGGAGGCGAGATCAATGGCGTCCTCGCCGTCCAGCCTGGAGACCAAGCGCCCGGCGCTCACCCCTACCTCGCCTGCGGCCGGTTCGCCGGCGGTAAAGCCGTATACGCCGTCGATTCCTTTGGCGTAGCGGCCCGCCGCGGCATCGTCCTTGCCCACCACGGCGCGGGTGCCGTGCAGGGCCTTGGCCTTGGCACAGGCATAAGCCTCGAAGGAACCGTGCCAATCCAGGTGGTCTTCGGCCACGTTGAGTAAGACACCAACATCGGGGCGTAGCTCGCTGGACCAGTGCAATTGGAAGGACGAAAGCTCGGCGCACAGCACGTCAACCCGCGGGGTGGCGGTCAGGGCATCAAAAAGGGAGACCCCAATATTGCCCACGGCTTGGGCGCGCAGCCCGCTGCGGGCGGTATCGGCCTGCATAATCTTGGTCAGCATCCCCGTGGTGGTGGTCTTTCCATTCGTGCCAGTGACGACAAGCCAGGTGCGCTTCGGGCCGAAAACCTCGGCGCGGTCGAGGCGGTAGGCCAACTCGACATCGCCAATGACCTCCACGCCGGCGGCCTGGAAGGAGTCTAAGAGGGCGGAATCGGGCCGCCACCCCGGCGAGGTCACCACCAGGTCATACTCACCCGGTGCTGGAGCGTCGGTTGATACCGTCGCTACGCCGAACTCTTCCTCCAAGGTCGATAGGGCCGCTGCGTTGGAATCGGCGACGGTGGTGTCTACGCCGAGGCTCGCGAGCATCGCCACGCACCCGCGGCCAGAAACGCCGGCTCCTGCTACAAGGACGCGCCCGCGCAGAAAAGGTGGTAGCTCAGCCATGATGAGTGCCTCAATCCTTAAATATCTAGTGCCAAAGATTTATTGCAGGTTTCCGAAGCTCACTGCAGAGAGCCAATCGCCGTAGAAGATGCAGATGCCCGCCATGGCGGCCATCGCGCTAAGCAGCCAGAAACGGGTGACAACCGCGGTTTCGGCCCAGCCGCCGTTTTCAAAGTGGTGGTGAATGGGAGCCATGCGGAAAAAGCGCTTGCCCGTCGTGCGGAAGACCACGATCTGGATGACTACGGAGACCGTCTCGATAACAAAGATGGCGCCGATGACGATCATCAGCAGCTCGGTGCGGGTGGTCACAGACAGGCCGGCGACGAGGCCACCGAGCGCGAGCGAACCGGTATCGCCCATGAAGATCTTCGCCGGTGCGGCATTCCACCACAGGAAGCCGAGGCAGCCGCCCAGGCCCGCGGCAGCGAGAACCGCAAGGTCCAAGGGATCGCGGACCTCGTAGCAGCCGGCGGCCGGGGAAATCGAGCACGAGTTGCGGAACTGCCAGAAGCTAATGAGCGTATAGGCGCCCATCACCATTGCCGTGGTACCTGCCGCCAGACCGTCGAGGCCATCGGTCAGGTTGACCGCATTCGACCACGCGGCGATGAGCAGGTACAAAAAGACCAAGAAGATGATCGTGCCAATAACGGCGCCGCCGACGGCGATATCGAAGGTGTCGAAATCGCGGACGAAGGAAAGGTTCGTCGAGGCGGGGGTCAGCCCATTGGCATCCGGGAATTGTAGGGCGAGGATGCCGAAGATGAGCGCGATGGCCAGCTGGCCTACCAGCTTGGCTGTTTTATTAAGTCCGAGGTTGCGCTTTTTAAACAGCTTGATGAAGTCATCGGCAAAACCCAGTCCGCCGAGTCCCATGGTCAAGAAGTAGACCAATAGCCCAGAGGGGCTAAATCCACCGTTGCCTGTCGCGCGGGCATAGATTCCCACGATGAGGTAGGCCACGGTGATGGCCAGCAGGATCGCCAGTCCGCCCATCGTCGGGGTTCCCCGCTTGCGCAGGTGGAGCTGCGGGCCGTCTTCGCGGATTTCTTGGCCTTTTCCGACGCCAGAAAAATACCGAACCAAAACTGGGGTGGTAAAAATCGCGACGAGGAAACTAACGACGCCCGCGATAATGATCTGAGTCATTGCTAGAGATCTTTCTCCTTGAGATAGGGACTAACGGCGATTGAGCTGTTCTGCCACGCGCCACAGGCGCTGGGCATTCGAGGATTTCACGAGGACGACGTCCTTGGCCGCGCGCGCGGACCAGTCCTCCACCCCAGCAGGGGCTACCCGCAAGATATTTTCCACGGCCGCGGTCGCGGCCTCGATATCGGGGCAAAGTTCAGTCTGGATGCCGTGCGCGTGCGCGGCATCCACCATGGCGACGGTATGGGCACCTTCTCCTACCGCGACGAGATGATCCACGTGGTACTTCGAGAGCACTGATCCTAGGATGCGGTGGGCTTCGACGGCCTCGCCGCCAAGCTCGCCCATCTCACCGAGCACCGCGATGGAGCGGGCATCGGGCCGGGCCGCGGAGGTATAGGCCAAGGCGGCAATCGCCGCGTGCATCGAATCCGGGTTGGCATTATAGGAATCATCGATGACGGTGACGCCATCGTGGCGGGTGCGCACGTCCATACGGTGCGCCGAGCTCGTCTGGTGGCCACTTAGCGCTCGGGCGACGAGCGCAGGTTCCACGCCCGATTCGATGGCCGCTGCGGCCGCGGCCAGGGCGTTGGAGACCTGGTGCTTGCCAAAGACCTGCAGTTTGATCTCCATCGGCGCAACGTCGGGGGCGTGGAAGGTAAAGGACGGGCGGGCGACATCGTCAAGCTCGATGTCTGTTGCGTAGTACTGCGCATCCGCGGCTTGTGGGCGATTGGCGGAATAAAATACCACCTTGGCCTGCGTGCGCGGTGCCATAGAAGCCACGAAGGGATCGTCCGCATTCAGCACCGCTACCCCGCCGTCTGCTGCGGAGGGCAGGGCTTCAATGAGCTCGCCCTTTGCTTGAGCGATATTTTCGCGCGAGCCAAACTCACCCAGGTGGGCGGTGCCTACGTTGAGCACCACGCCCACCGTAGGGGCCGTAATTTCGGTCAAGTGGCGAATATGGCCAATCCCGCGTGCGGACATCTCCGCCACGAGGAAGCGCGTATGCTCATCGCAGCGCAGGGCGGTATAGGGAAGGCCCACCTCGTTATTGAAGGAGCCGGGCGGGGCGACGGTTTCGCCCTCGGCGCGGAAGATGGTGGCCAGCAAATCCTTGGTAGAGGTCTTGCCCGCGGAGCCGGTAACGCCGACGATATCCAAGCCCTGCTCCGCGGCGAGGCGGGAGGTCACCTCGCGCGCGAGATCGGATAATGCGCCAATCACGGCAGCGGCGGAACCATCCTCGTCGTTGGCATAAATATCCGCATTCGCGGAATCACCGGTCACGCGGCCCTGCGGCTTGACGATGACCGCCGGTACCCCCACCGGCCGAGCGGCCAGCACGGCCACGGCGCCTTGTTCTATGGCTTTTTCTGCAAAATCATGGCCATCGACGCGGGCACCGGGCAGGGCTACGAACAAGCTGCCGCTGGTGACCTTGCGCGAGTCAAACTCCACGAAACCGGTCACGCGCTCATCGGGATCATCGACGCTATCCAGGCTACCGCCGGTTATCGCGGCGATATCTCCAATAGAAAGTGGAATCATTACTACTCCTTCGTATCCCTAAGAGTATCGCGATGCGCTGTTCCTGCCAGCTTTTCCTCAATGGCGCGCGCCATTTCCTCTCGGTCATCAAAGTGCAGCGTGCGCTCGCCGACGAGTTGGCCTACCTCGTGGCCCTTGCCGACGACGATGATGGCATCGCCCGGCTGCGCCCAATTCACCACTTCATCGATGGCGCGTGCCCGCGAGCCCTGCTCCCGAATATCGGCATCCGGCGCGGCCTGGCGAGCGCCTTCAATGACCGCCGCGCGGATAGCGGCTGGGTCCTCGGTGCGCGGGTTATCATCGGTCACCACCGTAAGATCCGCCCGGGTGGCCGCAGCCTCTCCCATAATCGGCCGCTTGGTGCTATCGCGATCACCGCCGGCGCCCACGACGACGCCCACGCGCCCGGAGGTGCCCTCCAATTGCAGGCGCAGGGTATCGAGCACCGCGGCAATGGCCGCGGGCTTGTGGGCATAATCCACCACGGCCACAAAGTCCTGCCCGCGGTCGATCCTTTCCATACGCCCCGGAACGGCGACGTTTTCCACGCCGGTCAAAAAGACCTGCGGGTCTTCGCCCACCGCAGTAGCCATCCCTAGGGCGAGCGCGGCATTGGCGATATTGAATTCGCCGGGCAGCGGTAGCCGGAAGGAATAGTCGGTGCCGTCTAGGTTGAGGTCAACCTCCTGTGCACCAGTCGCCTCGGTAGCCGTCTGCCGGGCGGAGATCGTGGCATCGCCTGTACGCGTTGCCACCGTCGTAACCGGAGAACCGGCGTCTTCTATCTTTCCGCGGAGGCGCTCGCCCCATTCATCGTCAACGCAGATGACCGCGCGCTGGGCGGCCTGCTCACCTAGGAACAGCCGGGACTTGGCCGAAAAGTATTCCTCCATCGTGGGATGGAAATCCAGGTGGTCCTGGCTTAGGTTGCTGAATCCAGCCACGGCAAAGTTGGTGCCGCGCACACGGCCGAGCTCCAAAGCGTGGGAGGAGACCTCCATGACCACGTGGGTGACCCCCTCGTCTTTCATGCGGGCGAAAAGCTCTTGCAGACGTGGGGCTTCCGGCGTGGTCAAGGAGGTGGGCACCGGCGTGCGATTGATGCGGGTGCCGGTGGTGCCGATAAGTCCGACGGAGTGGCCAGCCTGCAAGAGGCCAGCTTCCAGCAAGTAACTAGTCGTGGTCTTGCCGGAGGTGCCGGTAATACCGAAGACCGTGAGATCGCGGGTGGGGTGCCCATAAATTTCTGCCGCGATGGGACCTAGGACGGCGCGGATATCGTCCACGACGATAATCGGGCGGGCCTCGTTAGCCTGACGGAGGTGGTCGAGCCCGGCGGCATCGGTAAGCACCGCGCCTGCCTTGGTATCCCCGACGAACTGCGCACCGTGCACGCGCGTGCCGGGAAGGGCCGCAAATAACGCGCCCTCGGGAAGGCTAGCGGAATCCAAGCCGCACGCGCTGATCTCAACGGTGCCATCACCGATGACGCGTCCGTGCGAAAGCTGCGCAAGTTTTTCTAAGGAAACAGACATTTCAAGCTCCTATTGTTCCCGCAGGGTCATCCGCGGCGCTGGTGTCGAGGTGGGAATATTGTCGCGATTGAGCAGCCAGGAAGAGATATCCCGGAAGATGGGGGCTGCGGACTGGCCGCCGCCGCCATTGTCTTCCACGCCGGACTTGGGCTCATCGAGCATGACTGCGACGACGAAACGTGGGTCATCGGCAGGCGCAATGCCCGCGAAGGTAATCCAGTACGCGGAATTAGAATACGCCCCTGAATTCGGGTCCACCTTCTGCGCGGTACCGGTCTTGCCGGAGAGCTGGTAGCCATCCAATTGCGCATTCGCGGCCGTGCCGTTTTGCACGCCGGCATCGTCGTCTTGGAAGACGGCGCGGAACATATCCACCGCGGTCTTAGCGGTTTCCTTGTCCACTACCTGGGTCTTCTTCGGCTCGGGCAGCTTTTCCGTCTCGCCATCGGGATCTTTGATCTCGTCGATGATGCGCGGTTCGATGCGCTCGCCGCCGTTGGCCAATGCTTGGTACACGCTCGCCATCTGCAACGTCGTCCACGCCTGGCCCTGGCCAATAGGCAGATTGGCAAAGGTGCCGCCCGACCACTGCTCTTGATCTGGCACTGTGCCGGCGGATTCATTCGGCAGCTCAATGCCCGTGTTACCGCCCAAGCCAAACTTCTTCAGGTACTCCGCATATTTCTCCGGTCCGAGTTTATCCGCGATCATCAAGGTACCCACGTTGGAGGACTTACCAAAGATGCCGGTGGTGGTATACGGCTCGGTGCCGTGATTCCAGGCATCATTGACGGTCACGCCAGCCATATCGATGGAGCCCGGCACTTGGTGCACTTCATCCGGAGTGGTGATGCCCTCCTGCAACGCCGCTGCCGCCGTCACTATCTTGGCAACGGAACCGGGCTCATAGGGGTGGGAAATGCTGCGGTTCTCGAAGTCCTTGCCCTCTTTGAGCTGGTCTTCGATATTCTTATTCGGATCCACCGTATCGGTATTGGCCATGGCGAGCACCTGGCCCGTCGCGGCATCAAGCACTACTGCCTCGGCACCTTCCGCCTGCGAATTGGCCTTGGCCTTTTCCAGCTTTTGCTGGACGTACGTCTGCAAATCCAAATCCAGGGTGAGGGTGACATCACGGCCGTCAACGGCATCCACGACGTCGCGCAGCGTGCCGGGGATGACCTGCCCATCGGCCGAGACATCCTCCGTTGACTGCCCATCGATACCGGTCAGCTCGGTATCGCGGGCCGCCTCAAAGCCAAACTGGCCGTGGCCATCCATCGAGACCTTGCCCACGACGTTTTCTGCAATCGCTCCATTCGGGTACTGGCGGATATCCTGCCGGTCAGCCGCCACACCGTGGTACTTATTGGAAATCTCTACTGCAACATCCGGATCCACATTGCGAACCAAGACCTCGTACTGCGTATCGGCCTTGAGCTTGTTTTTAATATCGCCCGCATCCACCTTGGAGGCAGAGGCACCCGAATCCTCAATCATCTTCGGGATGCCCTCAGCCATCTCCTTCAGCTTGTCCTCCATTTGTTTGGTGAGGTACTCATCTTTTTTGCTGTCATCCATGTCCTCGAGTTTCCCCTCGGACGTGGCTTCCATTTTCGCCTGCTCTTTGAGCTCATCGCGCAGGCGCGTGGGAGAGACAGTCAAGGAACGAGACTTCATTGTATAGGCCAATCGCTGGCCATCCCGGTCTAGGACCTCTCCCCTGCGGGCCGGATCGATGTAGACGCGTTCGCGCTGGGTAACAGCCTTCGCCGCAAGGTCTGGGCCCCAGACCAATTGTACCCACGCAAGGCGGCCGCCCAAAGCGACGGTGGCGACGACAACGCAGGTCAAAATGATGCGCAGGCGCTGGCGCATGATCGCTTTTTGGGGCACAACAGAGCTAGCAGCGCGGCGCGGCCGCGGACGGTATCCACGGTTGCCACCATTATTCGGTGCAGTCACGGTGCTCAGTCACCTTCCCTTCGCCGCCACAGGTTGTTGCGTGTATCGATTGTGCCCTACAAGATGGGCAGTGCCCGCGCTACCACGCGCGAGCACAGAGAATTTCACCACTTATTCTGTCCGTTTAATCGTCCTGGCTGGTGTACGGCGCGCGGGCGGGAAGGTTGGGGCGAGTATCGCTAGCGTTATCGTTGTTATCGTCGTCATCGCTGCCGCGGTGCTCATCCCGCTCCTCGTCCGTGTCGTTGCCGCGGGCATTTTGCTGCTGCCCGCGCGGCACGGCGTTGAGGGAATCAGACATTCCCTCCGTATCCTTCGGGTCACTTGAGGCTTGGCCCGGGCGGATGGGTTCACCGTTGACATCGATAAGCTTTTCCGTATCCGGAGTGCCTTCGCGCTTGGCGACGATCTCGCCATCCCCGCCTACCTCAGTCACGCCGGGTTGCTTGGGCACGGCCATGCCCAATTCATCCGCGCGGCGGGCAATATCCGCAGAGGAGCTCAAGTTTTCTGCATCACGGTTCAGCGATTCAATCTGGTTATCCAACTGCGATTCCTGCACCGTCAGCTGCTGGATTTTAAACGTCTGTGAGGTGGACAAACCAGAAAGCCACATGGCCAGCACGACCCCGCCAATGAGCAAGGTAACGGCCAAGACGGCAACGCGGGCAAAAGCATTATTCTGCTTCGTCTGCTGTTGCAGCCGCCGTCCGCGGAAACTGACGACCTGCTTCGAACCAAGCCGGTTTGCTCCACGGTGTGGAACCCGGGTACGGCTAGGGGCCGTGCGGCGCGCCGTTTTACCGGCGGCCCTAGTGGAGGTGCGCTCGCGCACTGCGGTCGGCGCTCCCGTGTCGATTCCGGTGGTGAAGTCTCGGCTGGCGCCCATGCTGCGAGTGGCCTCTCTGTCGCGGCTATCCGTTAAGTGCTGGTTTCGGCGTGGGATGGTGCTCATTTCTTGCCTCCCGGGGGTAAAAATTCTGGCGTGCCTTCGAGCCGTTCTAGGGCGCGCACGCGCACCGACGCGGCGCGGGAATTTTCTTCTACTTCCGCCTGCGATGCCTTTTCGGCCCCACGGGTAACCGTGGCGAATTCCGGTGCGGTGCCCGGCAGGTCCATCGGCAAGCCGGCTGGCGTGGTGGACGTAGAAAGATCCTTGAATGCTGCCTTCACAAGGCGGTCTTCTAAGGACTGGTAGCTCATAAAGACCGCGCGCGCCCCAATAGAAAGCGCACTGGTAATCACGGGGAGCACATTTTCAATGGCCTCCAGCTCGCGGTTTACCTCTACCCGCAGCGCTTGGAACGTGCGCTTTGCCGGATGCCCGCCCGTGCGGCGCGTTGCCGCCGGAATGGTCGAGTAAAGAAGCTCAACCAAGCGGCCTGAGGTGCTAAATGGTTCCTTCTCGCGCTCCTTGAGTACTGCGGAGGCAATCTTGCCCGCGAAGCGCTCGTCGCCATAGGTCTTGAGAATCCGTGCTAAGTCTCCGTGCGAATACGTATTGAGTACGTCAGCGGCGGTAAGCCCGTGGCTGGGATCCATCCGCATATCCAGCGGCGCATCCGTCTTATAGGCAAAGCCGCGCTCTGCCTGATCCAGCTGCATGGAAGAAACGCCCAAATCAAAGAGGGCCCCCGCGATTCCGTGGGCGCGGGCAGCATCAAAGATTTCGCCCTCGCCCTGGGCGATGGCGGTGCCGAGCTCATCGAAGCGAGCATTGACCGCACAAAAACGCGGGCCGTAAGGCTCTAGCCTGGCCGAAGCATTGCGCAACGCCTGCTCATCGCGGTCCACACCGATAACGCGCGCCTGCGGAAAGGTCTGGAGGAAGTACTCGCTGTGGCCGCCGGCACCCAGGGTGGCATCGACAAGCACAGTCTGCGAACCCGCAGCCTCTACCCCGGGGCGCAGGAGCTCTGCCATGCGCTCGCGCATGACCGGCACATGGCCGTGGTTATCCGCCACATCGTAATTAAGGTCAGTTGTAGCCATGTCTCCCCGCGTCCCCCTTTCTTATTTCCGCTGTGCAGGACTTCCTATCGTGGAAAGCACGACGAGTGCATATAGGGCCCTGTCCGAGGCAGGTTTCTGATATCGGGGAAGTACACCAGAATCATCCGCCTCGGACAGAGTCCTTACACGCACTCGAGATGCGGGCTTTTACAGCAAGCCCGCAAGTACGTCATCGGCATCTGCTGCCGAATAAGCATCTTCAGTTTGCGATTGATACTCAGCCCACGCGGCTGCATCCCAAATTTCGAGGAAATCTACCGAGCCAACCACCACGCACTCTTTGGACAAACCCGCGTACTCACGGTGGCCTGCGGACAAGGTGATACGACCATGCCCGTCGGGCCGCTGTTCGTCCGCGCTTGCCGCCAAGTTACGAATGAAAGCGCGTGCTTCCGGATTGGTTCGAGAAACCGCCGCAGCCTTCCGTGCGCGTTCGGCGAACTCCTCGCGTGGGTACACGGCCAAAGAATGGTCTTGCCCCTTGGTGACCATCAGGCCACCTGCGAGTTCATCGCGAAATTTTGCAGGAAGCGTTAAGCGCCCTTTGTCATCAAGTTTCGGAGTGTAGGTTCCGAGAAACATCCCGGCGTCCACCTTCCTCACTCGACAACTCCGGATTCCCTCACGGCAGAAGTGAGTTTTTCAACCCCATTCCTCCGCTGCGCCCCACTCTACCCCACTTTCCCCCACATGCCCCACTTAAAACGCCATATTCTTAACAACTCAAAAAGTATATGCAGTTAAAGGGGTGTTTTTACGGTGGGCAGAATTCCCGCGGACCGCCTTGACAGCCCCGGAGATCCACCCCTTTAATCCCACCTACACCATCAAAGTTACTTCACCCCATAGACCACTTACAGCGCATTACCTGCTTATTGCACAGGTATTCACCCTCCAGTACCCACAATCCCCCACCGCACCGCAGTTTTGGTGAAAAGGTGGGACAAAGTGGGAAATTTTGGTGAGCCATAAAAAATCCCCAGCCACCCTTCCTGGTGACTGGGGAAATGAAGAGTCCGCGGTTAACTCTCCTCAAAGCGCCGACGGAAGTTTTCTTCCAGCTTGCTGCCTACTCCATTGCTGCGAGACGACGCTGCCTTCTTTGACCGTCCATTGGAAGACTTTTTCTTTCCCGCGCTAGCGGGTTGGTCACCACGAAGCATCCATACGCCAGCGGCGAACATAACAAGGAATCCTGCAATGGACAGCGCAATAAACCACAAACTTTGCTGCGCCAAAGCCACGCCGCCGACGAGCATGCACAGACCAACCACGATGAGCGCAATTCCACGCAGGGTAACTGCGCCGCCGGAACCGCCGATCGAGGTAGATTCAGACACAGAAGCGCCAAATTTAGGATCGTCCGCTAATAACGATTCCTCTATTTCACGGAGCGTGCGTTGCTCCTGTTCAGAAAGAGACACTATTCCTCCAACTAGGGACTGGGCTTCGGCCGATATATCTTCTACCAATACTAACGTCCAGAGTAACCAGTATGTTCCCCAAAAGGTAGTTATTCCCCTCAACAGTGATTATGCCGCAGTTATGCCGCAAAAGAACCCAGGATCGTCTCTGTTTCGCTCTCATCTAAAAATTGCGCTGCCTGCTGCATTAATCCGTAGACATACTCCTCGTCCGGAGTTGCATCCAAGCCAGATGCCACCCGGGCGCGAGTGCGAGAATAGGACTTAAAAGCCTCCGCCCACTGCTTTTCTTCGGCCCCAACTAGAGCCAAACGGTCCCACGCACTCGTTGGCAGGCGCCGGCGGCGAGAGACCACCGATACCGCTACCCGTGCGCCAGCCGTACGCAATGCAGACTGATAGGCCACCTCCAGCGCCTGATCAAAGCGGCCATCCGCCGCGTAGCTTCTCGCCTGATCTAATAGCTCGCGGGCCTGAAAAAGAAAGTGAGCCCGCTTCGCGCCCTGCTTGCCAGCGAAGCGACCGATAGAGCGGGACTGCGTTGCGGAAATAATCTGTGCCATTGTTTTTCTCCTGTACTGCGCAAATAACTAACCGTGTTCGATTGCCGTTTACTTTAAGTAGCCAACCGGACATCTAGCTTCTATTATAGTTCACCTGTTCGAATTAATCAAGAGTTTCACCAGCCATAACCCCACGTATATCGAACATTGTTCGAACTTTTTCCTTGTTCGACTGAATAACCCCACCCCACCCTCGTCCGCCGGTAGCCGCACGTATCTGGTGTGATAGATACTGTGAGTTTCGAAATCCGCCGCTTAACCCCGCAAGAGTTCTCAATGTTGTCTCCTCAGCTCGTGGAGATCTACATCGAGGCAATGGGCTATGACCCGGTCACGTTTTCGCGCAGTGTTGACCATTGGCGGACGGATTCCATGCGCCCAGGGTTTACAGCGCTTATCGCCACGCATGACAACGGCGTCGTGGGTGTGGCATATGGATTTTTGGGGTCCCCGGATAGCTGGTGGGATTCCGAACTGCGCCGCGCCCTGCGCCGCAATGGCGGCCCAACGGAGTCCGAATGGCGCATGCTGCGCAGCTACTTTGAGGTGGCTGAAGTACACGTGTTGCCGTCTTTTCAAGGACACGGTTTAGGTAGGCAGCTACTAAAAGGTTTGCTATGGAATATCCCTGCCCACTACGGCTTATTGTCAACGCCGGAAGCGCCACAGGAAGCCAACGGGGCTTTTCGCCTCTACCGCTCCGTGGGTTTCTTTGATGTCGTGCGCCACCATCGCTACCCCGCAGATCCCCGGCCTTTCGCCATTTTGGGAGTGAGCCTGCCACTATAAACCTGCGTTATTTCTTCTTGGCGCTAGGCGGTATCGTGTGGAGATGTGACTATGACGAATATTCCTGAGCTTGCGGATATCCCCGGCGCGGTGCGCGAAAAATTAGCCATCTTCTTGGACCAGCGCCGGGATCACGTGGCAGAGATTGGCGCCCCGGTCAGTTCCGCCATGAGCGTCTTGGAATCGTTCGTCCTCGACGGCGGAAAAAGGGTGCGCCCCATGTATGCGTGGGCGGGTTACCTCGCCGCAGGCCGCGGTTCGGAATCCCCTGAGGCCATGCTGCGCGCGGCGTCCTCGCTGGAGTTCATCCAAGCTTGCGCACTTATTCACGATGACATCATTGACGCGTCGAATACCCGGCGCGGGAAACCGACGGTGCATCGGGAAGCAGAGCGCCTCCACCGTGAATCCGATTTCTTAGGGGATCCGGAGTTCTTTGGCACGTCCGTCGCCATCTTGGTGGGTGATTTTGCGCTGGTCTATGCCGAGGATATGTTTCAGGATTCTGGGCTTAGCTCGGAGGCTTTGCAGCGTGCGCGCAAGCCCTGGCGGGGAATGCGCACCGAGGTTTTGGGTGGCCAATTGCTCGATATTTCCCTCGAGGCAGCCGGTTCCGAATCGGTAACGCTGAGCAATTCCGTCAATCGCTATAAAACCGCAGCTTATACCATCGAGCGGCCCCTGCATTTGGGCGCTGCCATCGCGGGTGCGAGCGAAGAGTTAATCTCGGCTTTCCGCGGTTATGGGCACGATATCGGCATTGCCTATCAGCTGCGCGATGACCAACTTGGGGTCTTTGGGGATCCTGCGATCACTGGCAAGCCCGCCGGCGACGATCTGCGGGAAGGCAAGCGCACGGAGCTTCTCGCCCTAGCGCTCCAGCGCGCCGATGAACGCGATCCCAGCGCCGCCGCTACCCTGCGGAAATTCATTGGCCGCACTTCGGATCCGCAGGACTTGCTGCGCCTATCCCAAATCATTGCGGATTCCGGCGCCCCCGATGAGATTGAGCGCCGCATTACCGCGTTGACGGAATCCGGGTTGGCTCATTTGCGTGCGGCGAACGTGGACCCGCAGATCACGGAAACGCTAGAGCACCTAGCAATTCAGGCAACGACGCGCCAAAAGTAGGGATTATTGTGGCCAAAACCTATTCCCTGCCAGTCCCCCGCGCGCTCCCGCTGGGCCTCGTGGCCTCGTGCGTGCTCCTTTTCTCGTCCTTTTCCGGCGGCTCGACTCGCAATCGCGGCGGCGTGCTCGAAGCGCTCAATATCGGCTTTTTGTCGTATGGTCACGGGCGCAACCTCGGGTTGGTGCTGTATTGGGTAGGCATTTTCCTCCTCGCCGCCGCCTGGGTGCTTGCCGGGCGCATGATTATTCGCCGGCAGCTTAAGAACCCGAGCCCGGAGGGAGGAGTGCGCGAGTTACAACGCATCCTTATCGCATGGGTGACCCCGCTGCTTTTCGCAGGCCCCGTGGCTTCGCGGGACGTGTATTCCTACCTCATGCAGGGCGCCATGGTCCGCGATGGGTTCGACCCGTATACCGAGGGCGCCGCCGTCAACCCGGGGCCTTTCCTGCTAGAAGTCTCACAAGATTGGCGCAATACCACCACCCCGTACGGGCCGCTGCACCTGTGGATTGGCAAGATCATCACCACTGTCGTGGGCGATAACGTCACCGCCGGGATCATCATCTATAAGCTGCTTTCCCTGTCAGGCTTTGTCCTCATTGCGTGGACGGTACCACGCATCGCCCGAAAGCTCGGCGCGGATCCGGCGGTCGCGCTGTGGATCGGCGTTGCCAACCCGCTCATCATCTTGCATCTTATCGGTGGCATGCACAATGAATCCCTCATGGTTGGCTTGGTGTCCTTGGGGCTTTTGGCCGCGCTGCACCAGCGCTTCCACGCCGCGCTGCTGTTAGTCGGCACGGCGGTGGCGATGAAGGCTACCGCGATCTTTGCCGCCCCCTTCATCGTTTGGCTCATGCTGCACCGCTACGCGCCCAAGGGTTCTACCGCGGTGCGCACGGCGGTGGTCTTCTTCTGCTCAGGTGTCATCGCGGCCGTGGAAATCATCGCCTCAGTGGCGCTTATTACCTGGGCCTCTGGCACCTCTTGGGGCTGGCTTTCCCAAGTAAGCGGAAACTCCAAGGTGATTAACCCCTTGGCGGGCCCGACATTGGCCGCGGACATCATCGTCCCAGCGGTCCACATTTTTGACCCTGACGCCTCTTATAACGCCATTTTGGGGGTTCTGCGCACGATCGCGATGGTATGCATGCTCATCGGATTGGTCATCGTATGGTGGCTAAGCCGGCATACGGCCCGCGATGCGATTATGGGCACCGCGGCGGCCTACCAGGTTGCCTTCGTCTTCAACTCAGTGACTCTGCCGTGGTACTACGCCTCCATCTTCACGCTTATGGGCACCTTCCGCCCGCCGCTGTGGCTGCTGAAGTTTACTTCTGGCGTAGCGCTATTTATTAGCTTGAGCTTTTCCGGCGACGGCAACCACCAGCTCTATAACTGGTTCTGGGTCATTGGCGTCATCGTATTGTCTTGGTCCGCAACGCAGTGGATGTTCGATGGCGTTGGTCCCAAAGGCCCTCAACGCCCTAGGCGCAGGGCTAAAAAGCAGACGCCTGTGCCCGCCGAATAACTTCGCGCGCAAGGTGTCCGTGCAGGGCATCGATAGGCCGGCCTGGCAAGGAGACATCTGCGGTAAAAAGGTGGCGCAGGATTTCTTCGTCGTCATAGCCGCCATCGGAAAGCACGGTAATAACGGCCGTGACATGCTTGGCGATGCTCCCCTTATCATTGAAAAATGCGAGCGGCACGCGCTTGCCTTCGGGTGAGTCCCAAACAATGAATTTGCGGTCCTGGAGCAGGTCATAAGCGCGCGTAATGGGAAGACCCAGCTTGTCTGCCACCTGCTGCATGCTGAGCAGCTCTTCGCCGGCCAATAAGGAATTCAGGGAATTTTCTGCATTAGTCACGCCACCTACTTTAACGCTGCCTAGGGGATCGGCCATACTGGGAGGTATGACTAGGTTGGAAATTGGTGACGTGTTGGAAGACCGTTACCGCATCGATCGCCCCATCGCCCGCGGCGGTATGTCTACCGTCTATCGCTGCGTGGATATGCGTTTGGGCCGCCAAGTGGCCGCAAAGGTCATGGATGAGCGTTATGACGATGACCCAGTTTTTATCAAGCGCTTTTCCCGCGAGGCCCGCGCGATGGCGCGATTGCAGCACCCCAACCTCGTGGCCATTCATGATTTTTCCGCCGATGGCGAGCCCATCTACCTCATCATGGAGCTTATCGATGGCGGCACCTTGCGCGAGCTGCTTGCCGAAGGCGGCCCGCTTACCGTCCCCGCCGCATTATCGACGCTGCGCAGCGTGCTCCAAGGATTGACCGAGGTGCACTCGACGGGGCTTATCCACCGCGATATTAAGCCGGATAACGTGCTCATTACCTCTCATCACCGGGTGAAATTGGGCGATTTCGGCTTGGTGCGTGCGAGGAATGCGCAGGCGACCTCGAATATGATCGTCGGCACCGTCTCGTATTTGGCGCCGGAACAGGTCACCGGTGAGGACATAACCCCCGCCACCGACGTGTACTCCGCAGGAATTGTACTTTTTGAACTCCTGACTGGAACCGTGCCCTTCTCCGGGGATACCCCGATCGCGCACGCTACCGCACGCCTATACGCGGATGTTCCCGCCCCATCCACACGGGGTGAGGACGTACCCAAGCTTGTTGATGCCCTCGTGGCCACCGCCACTGCCCGCGATCCCCGCGAGCGCTTTGCCGATGCCGGGGAATTTTTAGATGCCCTCGAGGATATTTGCCGGGAATTGGATCTGCCCACGGTCACCATCCCGGTCCCCCGCAATGCCGCTGCTGCGCGCACCGCGCAAACGCCCACTGACTATTCCGGCATCGGCGCCACGGATGTATTTGAGCCCACGCGGACCATCCCGCAGGGCGCCACCGAGCACTTGGACGGCGGGCCCACCGAGGTCATTCCTCCCGAGCCGGATCCGCAGCAGCCGGACTTTGAAACGCGCCTCGACGTACCCAAGGCGCCCGTGGACGATTACCCGGGGCCGGCCCCGGCGCCTGTCCCCGCCCCAGCGCCGGCTGCGGGCGTGGGCGCGGCAGCAGCGCAGCCCCCGGCGCAGGCGGCAGAAGAAGAACCCGCTGAGCGGCCACTAACCAATCGCCATCCAGCCTCACTGCTGGTCTTTCTCCTCGCAGTGGTGGTGGCAACCGGTGCGGTCGCTATCAGCGGGTGGTGGTTTGGTTCCTCCTATTACGAAGGAACCCCTTCCCTCTGGGTCTAGAGGGAACTAGTTCCGCAGCATCTCCGCGATGAGGAAGGAGAGCTCTAGGGACTGTTGCGTGTTCAGGCGCGGATCCACGGCGGATTCGTAGCGGCCCGGCAGATCCAGGTCGGTGATGTCCTCGGCGCCGCCGAGGCATTCCGTGACATCTTCGCCGGTGAACTCGAGGTGCACGCCGCCCGGGTGGGTGCCCAAATCGCGGTGTACCTCGAAGAAGCCCTGCACCTCGTCGACGATCTTGTCGAAGTGGCGGGTCTTGTACCCGTTGGACGAGGTAAAGGTATTGCCGTGCATGGGGTCGGACTGCCACACCACGGTGTGCCCGGAGTCTTCGACGGCCTTGATGATGGGTGGCAAAACACTGCGGACCTTGTCGTGCCCCATGCGGGAGATGATGGTCAAGCGGCCGGGCTCGCGGTTGGGATCCAGCTTTTCGGCATATTCCACGGCCTGCTCAGGCGTGGCACCAGGTCCGAGCTTGATGCCCACGGGGTTGCCGATCATGGCGGCAAAGTTGACGTGGAAGTCATCCAGGCCACGAGTGCGCTCACCAATCCACACTTGGTGCGCGGACAGGTCATAGAGCTTGGTGTCTCCATTATCGTCCTGGCCTAAGCGCAGCATGGAACGCTCGTAATCCTTCAGCAGCGCCTCGTGCGAACAGTAAATTTCCGCCGAGTGCAAGGTGGAGTCCTGCACGCCGCAGGCGTTCATGAACTTCAAGCCATTTTCGATCTCGCGGGCCAAGTCTTGGTAGCGGGCACCGGCGCGCGATTTACGGACGAACTCGCGGTTCCATTCGTGCAGGCGGTAGAGATCAGCGGTACCAGAGGAGGTCAGGGAGCGCACCAAGTTCATCGCCGCAGAAGAGTTAGCGTAGGCGCGGATCATGCGGGCCGGGTCGTGACGGCGATCCTCATCGGTGGGTTCCACGCCATTGACAATGTCCCCGCGGTAATTCAACAAGCCATTCGCGTCCGTATCAGAAGAACGCGGCTTCGCATACTGACCAGCAATGCGTCCTAACTTCACCACTGGAACGGAAGCGCCATAGGTCAAAACGACGGCCATCTGCAGCAAGGTCTTGACGTTGCCACGAATATGCGGTTCGGTATTCGATTCAAAGGTTTCGGCACAATCGCCGCCTTGCAGGAGGAAGGCGTTGCCTAGTGCGACATCGGCAAGCTGCCGCTTAAGCTTCTCAATCTCCGGGGCAACCACGATGGGCGGCACCGACTCGAGAATCTTGCGCACGTTATCGGCTTGGGTGGGATCCCAACTGGGCTGTTGCTTTGCGTCACGCTTGATGACGTCCTGGAAGACCTCCTCAATGCCCTCTGGCAAAGGTGGAAGATCAGGCAGAACACTTTGCGGAATATCTACTGTCCAACTCACTCTTCCATTTAACCATCTGCTGCCTGTCGATTGGTAGTTAAATGCTAGAAATTGATTCTATTGCCCTTGGACAAGGGCAAGACCTCGGTGCAGGCGCGGAATTTGGCGAGGTTATGGCGGGCATCGACAAGCGCATCGTGATTGCCCCTAGGCACGGCCGGCAAGCTGGGGCGGCCGGCGAACTCCCATAGCTGCTTCAGCTCGCGGGTATAGCGCGGCAGCCGCTTGGGCAAGCTCGCCATATCTCCCCACAACTGCGCCAAAACCACGTGGTCATACGCACCGACCCAAGCCCACAATTCAATAGGCGTAGAACTGCGCGTGAGAAACTCCAGGATTTCCGTGCGAATGGTGCGCGCCGGCTTCCATGCGGAATCCTGGGGGCTGGGCAGCTTGGCCAACACGTTTTCCTTAACCCATGAATTGGCCTTTGACGGGTCAAAATCCGTCGATACGGCATAATATTCACTTCCGTTTTCACCGACGATGCCGATGGAGACCAATTCAATGGTCTTGCCATCCTCGATAAATTCGGTGTCATAGAAGTAACGCACGTCTCCCAAGCCTAGCGCTGCAGCGATGGGCGCGGGAAATTGGCCCCGCGATCGCGCCACTGTAAAGTTTTGCGGGTGAGCAGAACCGATAATAAAGCCCTGTGGACCACCGCCCTCCCCTTAATCCTGTCCGCGCTTGCGGCGCTGTGGTGGATTATCGATATTCCTGCCTTATTCTCCGGCGATTTTCGCGCCTTTTACCACATTGACCTCGATGTTTACCGCGAAGGTGGTGCCGGCTTCGGCAGCGATCTTTATGACCGCGACTATTTCGTAGGCACCGACCGCAACTTTTCCCTGCCATTTACCTACCCACCATTTGCGGCCCTGCTCTTCGCCCCGCTGCAGTGGATCCCCCTTACCACTGCCGCCGTGATGATCACGATCCTCTCCGCAGTCGCATTGTGGGTCTGCATTGCGCTGGTATTGCGCTCCCTCAACTGCCAGGAATGGACGGCCTGGGCGCTTTTTGCCGCCATGCTGGCCGAGCCGATTACACAGACTTTTAGCTTCGGCCAGATCAACATCCTGCTAACCGCACTCGTGGTCATCGATTTGCTTTGGGTGAAAAAGGCTCGCGGCGTTCTGACCGGCATCGCCATTGCCATCAAGCTAACCCCCGCCGTCTTTTTGGCCGTATTCTTCGTCCGCCGCGAATGGAAGGCCTTCTTTACTACCCTGGGTTCCTTCGTGGCCGCCGGCCTCATAGCCTTTGTTGCCAATCCACATAGCTCGATTGAGTATTGGACCTCCACCTTGCGCGATTCCGAGCGCATCGGCGGCCTAGCCTATAGCGCCAACCAGTCCCTGCGCGGGCTGTTTACCCGCTTAAGCCCCGATAACGCAGAAACTCTGTGGCTCATTGGCGTGATCGTCGTCATCGCAATTGTGTGGTTTGCCATGGAGCGCCTTTCCCACGGCAATCAAGTCGTGCTCATGCTGCTGGCGGCATCCGTTTCGCTACTGTGCTCCCCCGTATCGTGGTCGCACCACTTCACCTGGCTGGTATTAGCAGGCGTCTACTTGGTTGCGAGCCGCCGCTGGTTCCTCGCCGCGCTCACTTGGCTATCGCTATTTGCCCGCGGACACTGGCAAGTTCCGCATACCGAGGACCAGGAACTAGATTGGACGTGGTGGCAGCACATCGTTGGCAATGACTACGTCATTATTACCGTGTTGTTGGTTGTTTGTTCGCTACCATTGGCTCTACGGCGGGGCGGCGCCGATCGATCCGCGGCGGAACCAGTGTCCAGCCAAGGATAGGGACCTTCCCCAGTGCCCACAGCGCCAGCGAAGAAATGGCCGTAAAGATAAAGCACATACCGATCCAGAACCACGTGTTTTCCAGCGGCCACGCTCCAGCCAAGGACACGACATAATCGTGATGCGCCATGTAGTACCCATAGCCTACGGTCAAGCCAATAGGGTGCGACAGATAAATAGGTAGCGTGTGCCGTCCGACGAACTTCACGCCTTCTGCAATCCACGGAATATGGCTAATGAGCACGGCCCCAATAATGCCCGCAGGCACCTCCAGAGTCTGTTCCACGAGGCGCACTAATAGGTTGATATCTCCCCAACCCAAAAAGTCCGCGCCCAGCAGGGGCCAGTTAAAAGCAACATCAGCATCGTTGCCGTCCCACACATGGCGCAGGGCCAGGCCTGCACAATAAGCGCCGATGGCAGAGGCATAAGCTCCAACACTACGCATGCTCCACGAGCCGTGGAACACCTCTTCTGCAGCAGTGGCGAAACGCGTGATTGGCTCGCGAAGATAGGCGGCGCCTACAAAGATGGGAAGGAACATAATGGCTTTGCCAATAAACTGAAATTGTTCCTGCCACGGAATAAAAAGCACGGGAGTAAAGCTCAGTCCAATTCCTGCCCACGCCGGTAAGGCACGCACACACCACAAAAATATATTGAACAAAATGAGCGCGTGGATAAACCATGCCATCGTATGACCAAGCAAAAGATTTTGCACCATCTCGGTCATACCCATGGAGGAGTCACCGAAAACCCACTGGTATTCCAGCTGTTTGGTCATATGCTCCACGGACATCCACACCAAATAAGGGATGAGGAAAAACCAGAGCCGGCGGGTAAATAACTCCGCGAAACTATAACGAAAGACTTTATAAGAGAAGTAGCCGGAGACCAGAAAGAACAGAGGAAGGCGCAGGGGGTCGAGAAAGGTATTGAGAGTTGCTAGCCACGTTTGTTCGGCCTCTGGCACCTTCAGCGTGATGTGCAGGAGCACCACGCCGATGATAGAAATTCCTTTTGCGGTATCCGGCCACGCTAAGCGGGCCTGAGGAATTGCAATTACCTCCCTTTAATCTCCGCACCGGCGGGGTACCCGTGGCCGGCCTTTAATGATTCCTTTACATCAGCCGCATAGACATCCACATAGGGATTGCCGGAGAGCTCGGCTAATGTCCCCATGACCATGTCCGTGAACGCGCGAATGGTCTCGTGCTGCTGCGGATCCATGCCGTGTTCGCGCGCCCAATCGTGCGGGTAAATGGGGTCTCCCACGCGCACTCCCACCTTGGCGGGACGGACAATCCACGAGCCGATCGGGTTAGCCTTGCGGGAATTGATCATGGCGATGGGATACACCGGCTGATTGGTCTCCATGGCAATACGCCCCATCCCGGTACGCCCCTTGTACACACGTCCATCAGGGGACCGCGTGCCCTCTGGGTAGATACCAAAGAGATCACCGCGCCCCAAAATTTTCCGCGCGGTCTCGAGCATGGCCTGGCTGGCTGATTCATGATCCCGCTCGATGGGAACTTGCCCGACGGAGCTAAAGAACCATTTCTGCATGCCGCCCACGAGCCCGGGGGTGGTGAAATACTCCGACTTGGCCAAAAAAGTAATTTGGCGCGGGCACAGCAGGGGGAAGAAGAAGGAATCCATCACCGCTTGATGGTTAGACACCAAAATCGCGGGTCCCTCAGCAGGGATTTTTTCCATCCCTTCTGACCAAGGGCGGTTCCATACACGCAGGGCGGGACCGAAAAAGATGTGCTTAAACGCCCAGTACCATTTGTTTTTCATCTCCAGCTCGTCCTTCGCTCATTCTAGTGGCCGCGGCGGGCCAGGTCAGCTACGCCAATCATACCTGCTGCCGAGCCCAATTCCGCGGTTGCAACGCGAGCAAGGGGACGATGCCCAGCACCGACGATATCCCGGCTCATGGCCGCGGTGGCTTCCTCTAAGTACATATCTGCGTCTTGGGACACCCCGCCGCCAATTACAATGAGCTCTGGATCGAGCACATCAGCCACGATGGATAGGCCTTGACCCAACCACTGCCCAAAGTTCTCCATTACCGCAATACCGAGTGGGTCTCCCCCACGCGCCGCGCGTGCAACCTGCTCACCGGTGGGATACGGCGGCAAGGAGGTCTCATAGTCTGACCGCAGTTCGCGCGCGGTATCCGGCAGGGCCGTGCCAGAGGCATAGCGCTCCAAGCAGCCCCGTTTGCCACACGAGCACTGCCTGCCATTCGGCACCACAACGATATGGCCAAATTCCGGAGCCGTTCCAAACGCGCCGCGATAGATGGTGTCTTGGGTCATCAAGGTAGCGCCGATGCCGGTGCCGACCGCAAAAAATACCCAATCCTTCGCGCCACGCCCCGCGCCAAAACGCCATTCTCCCCAAGCTGCGGAATTGGCATCATGCTCCAGCCGGACGTGCAGCCCCAAGCGCTCCGCGAGATTTTTCCGGACGGGCGCATTCCGCCACGGTAGGTGCGGGGCGAAGCGGACGGTCTCACACTCTGGATCCAAAAATCCTGCAACGGCAAGGCCCACCGCGCCCACGGGATATTCGGCGCGCAGCTCCTCGACGATTGCCACCAAGTCATCATCAAGTTGGCGCGGGTCCCCCGAGGTTGGCATAGTGCGACTCGCGAGGATTTCCCCGTCTCGAGTAATTACTCCACCGCGCACATTGGTGCCACCGACATCGAAGCCGATAGTAAGATCGGCGGAGTTGTTTTCAAGCATGGATATCAGAATATACCGACAACCGGGCCAGGGTCACATCAAGCCATAAGCTTTCTCAGCCGTTGCCCCATGATCTCCCAGCTCCAGTGCTTTTCGACGTGCCTGCGACCCGCCTGCCCCATACGAGTACGCATTTCTGGCGAGCGCAAGAGCGCTTTCAAAGCATCCACGAGCTCATCAACGGACGCGCCCTTGACGACGATCCCCGTCTCCTCCGTAACAGTCTCCGGTGCTCCCCCAGAATCACCTGCAACAACCGGGACCCCGCATGCTTGTGCCTCTAAGTAGACAATTCCCAGGCCCTCCACGTCCAAGCCTCTGCCGCGGGTGCGAGCTGGCATGGCAAAAATATCCGCAGCATGAAGCGCGGTTTCAATGCTGGGGGCCGGCTGAATCACCGCATCGGGGCAATACATCTCCGCCAATTCTTGTAAAGCATCGTGATAACGCCCGCGCCCAATCAACATCAGCTGCGCATCGGGAAATTCTTCTCTGACCTGCGGCATTGCCCGCAATAATTGGTCTTGGCCCTTGCGCGGGACTAACCGGGAAATGCAGACGATGGTAGGCCCGCTCACCCCGAACTCCGCCTTCGCTGCTGCGCGCTGGGCAGGGGTTACGGGAGAAAGCGTTCCAAGGCTGACCCCAGAAGGCAAATGAGCCCACTCTGGGTGTGGGCCAAAAGGCCCGCGCAGGCGCCGCAGAGTGTAACTCGAGATATATGTAATGACGTCGGCGTTATTTCCTATCAACCGCAGGCACTGCCGGGCCAGCGGGACCATAGACCAGCCCACCTCGTGGCCATGCGTCGTTGCCACCACGCGGCGCGCCCCTGCTTGGCGCGCGGCCTTGCCCATGAGCGCCAGCGGTGCTGCCGCACCAAACCACACAATGTCAATGGATTCTTGCCGGATAATCTCCTGCATGCGGCGTGTGGTTGCCGGGGTGGGCAGCATCACGCGGTGTGGCCACCGAATGACTTTATAGGCGACCGAGGCGTCATAGTCCTCGGGCGGCTCTTGGGTTGAAGCGAATACTACGACATCGTCTGGGTCGAGCGCTTCTAGGTAGTCCCGCAGGTAGGACTGAATTCCTCCGACTTTGGGAGGAAAGTCATTCGTTACCAGCAGTATGCGGGCCACTTAGAATCGTGCAGTCCCCGAAATAGGCATCGAGTTAAGCGGTACGACCTGCACCGGCACGCCGTAGGTCGAGGCGTGTACTACCTGGCCGTTGCCAATGTACATACCAACGTGGGTAACTCCTGGGTAGTAGCCCACGATATCGCCAGGCTGCAGCTGGTCAACCGGCACGGACGTACCACCGGAAATTTGTGCCTGCGAGGTGCGCGGAATGGTCTTTCCAATCTGCTGGTATGCCCAATACATCAGGCCAGAGCAGTCGAACTGGTTCGGGCCGGCAGAACCCCAGCCGTAGGGCGAGCCCAACTTGGACAGAGCCGCAGAGCTAGCGCCATCGGCGATCTCTCCCAAGTCGAAATCCGGCTTATCCGTGCCACCGAATTGTCCTTCCCAGGCCTCCCGCTGCTCATCGCTCAGCGCATCCACCTGAGCTTCGATGTCGGCCTGCTGCTCCTCCAACGCATCCTTTTGCTTTACCAGCTCATCGCGCTGCTTTTCGAGGTCCTTCTTTTCCTCGCGCACCTTTTTCGCAGCGTCAGCGGCTTCTTGCTGAACCGCTTCAGCCGTTGAGGCGGCATCCGCCTTGGCATCGAGGGTGCGTTGCGCCTTGCGTGAAAGCGCGCCCAAGTACCCCATGCGCTCTACGGCGTCTGCTGGGTCTTCTGCGGCCAGAGCACCTGAGACAGCAGAACGGGAGTCTCCCCGGTAACGAGACTGTGCCAAATCGTCCACGCGGCCTTGCTGCGTAGAGACATCTCCCTGCGCGTCGTGTACGCGTTCTTGGGCCTCAGCAGCGTCTTGCTCCGCCTGAGCGACCTCTTCTTCCTTAGCCGCGAGCTTATCTTCTAGCTCTTTGACTTCCTCATTCTTGGCCGAGACCTTACGAGCGACCTCTCCGACGCGATCCACCAGATCGTCTACGTTTTCAGAGGTAGATTCTTGGTTCGGTTCCGCCTCTTGCGCGATAACTTGCGGGATGCCAGAAAAAGAAGTGACGGCGAGGACTGCGGTTAATGCAGCAGCTGGGAGCACACGTTTAGACACGAGAAGACCTTCAACTCAAAATTTTCAAAAATCGAATTTACTATAGCGGGTTTTAGCCACCGTTGCACAACAAAACCCTCCCCCTTTTTGCGCAAAGGGAAGGGCATGTCATCTCACTGCCAATTAGAAACGCACAGCGTTGTTAATCGGCATGTAGTTCAAGTCGCGCTCCTGCACAGGGGTGCCGGAGTTAAGCGCGTCGATGATGGTGCCGTTGCCGGTGTAGATACCGACGTGGGAAGCGCCACCGTAGTAGGAAATGATGTCACCAGGCTGGAGCTGGTCCAAGGAAACAGGGGTACCGCCAGCGGCCTGAGCCTGGGAGGTACGCGGAATCTGAACGCCAGCCTGGGAGTATGCCCAGCTGGTCAAGCCGGAGCAGTCGAAAGCGTTAGGGCCAGCAGCGCCGTAAACGTACGGCGAGCCGAGGACGGAGCGTGCAGCTTCCAGAGCCTTCTGACCAACGGTAGACGGCGCCGGAGCAGCCTGCTGCTCTGCAGCAGCGACGAAGTTGTCGCCACCCTGGTTGGAAACCTGGCCCAAGGAGGGGACGTACTTGTCAATGTTTGGGACCTGGTCAATGTTCGGGACGTTTTCCAGACCGGCAACCTCGAAACGGTAGTCGGTATTAGGAACAACGACCTCGGCAGCCTGAGCGACGCCTGGGGCGGCGACAGCTGCGGTTGCAGCGATGGCTGCAGTAGATGCGATACGACGGGTATTTACAGTGCCCTGACGACGGTGCTTTGCCACGAGAAAAACTCCAAATCTTCCTACGCGTCTACTTTCCATATCGAAAAGCTCTGACCCTGGGGCCTAGTGTTCATTGGAGGACCGTTCCTTTAGGCCTTCCTCCACTCGGCCCCTCACTAGGAGGAGCCAGATGCGACGCTTTAAATTTTCATTTCGTATTGAGCACCTTTTCGGGCGGTAACTCAATGTCTCGAATAGGTTACGAAATCATCACAATCAATGTCCATTCGCAATCCGAGATCCGGCTTCGTTACACGTTCGTTACCTTATTTTGACCAAGCCGAGACAAAGGCCTCATAACGAACATTCAATAAAGCTATTATTGAGTTTTAACGGCTATACACTGCAGAAATGGCCAAAATTCACACACGTCAGGCCTGGCAAGACGGAATTTGAAGCTAAAGTTAAAAGCGCCGAAAATTCTATATGTGACATTCGTCACCTGCTCTTAGGTGTGACCCCTTCAGTGTCACTAGCCTAATTCTTTAACAGTGCCTCCTCATTCAACAAACTACTTAACCGCAGCCGGCAACTGGCTCACTTTGCCTGGGATATGCGGAGCATAAACTAAGCTCCAGTCCCCCTCCCGCGACTCAAGACAGGGTGCTGCCTGTCTATGCCCCGCCCTTCAACGGGCAACATCGGAGCATCCCCCTTACGTAGCAAGGTTCTGCGGAAAGTGGTTTTCTTAAGCTCACTTAGAAATATGTCTCCCCGCCCCACCGTTCCGCATGGGTTCTCCTACTATCCCCAAAATTTTGCAGTTGTATCTTCGCCTAGAACGAACTACCTGACATCAATCCCAGCAAAATTCCCTGTCAACCCCCGTACATGTATGCAGCGAAGGCGACAGTCACGTTAGGTGCGCTAATAACACCTGCGCGACGGAAGTAATGGATGCACGCGGCCCCAAGTGCTCCGTCCTACAACCACATTGGTCGCCGTAAACGATGCATCAGCTATCCCACAAGGCGGAAGTGCCCAGGGCCTAGGTTTGTTAAGCTGAAAATTAGCTGTCCCCGTACTGAAATTCAGCTGAAATTTTACAAATACTACATTACCGTGACTGGAGAGTCACGGATTGCTACACAAATTACTTACAAGAATGGAGAAGAGAATGCGTAAATCGCTTACTCTAGGAGGCGTCTTACTGGCCACTTCACTTGCAATTACTGGCTGCGGGTCCTTTGGAGGGCCAGAAAAGGCTCTAAAGAATGCCGCCGACGAGCAAATGGAAGTTCACACAAGCCTGTTGGAAGCTGCTCAGCAACACCAATCTGGCGACAGCAAAAAGGCCGAAGAATCGGCACACGACTGGGTAGACCAAGCTAATGAATTCCAGACAGATTATCTCTGTAAAGGGCAGCGGAACACAGTATCCCCAGATGAAGTTGTTGCAACAGTCCAAAGCATGAATCCCTCAGATGTTCCAAGTGAAGACGAGCTCGAAGAGCTAAGGGACAAGAAGGACGATGCGGTCAAAGATCTAGAAGAGTCTGAGTCCTCGTCCGACGATGAAGCCTATGTGACTTCAGATAACGAAGAATTTGCAGACTATTTCAATACCAGTGAAATTCAGTTGAAGAAGGAAGATGGAGACTGGAAAGTTTGCGACAGTTCTTTCCAGCTCTTCTAAACGGTACTCCGGAGAATCAGTTGTTGCTTGTTGCCTTCTCATAAAGCAATATTTGGACTACGAGATTGATGTAGCCCATTGATCGTTGGGGTTACTCTCATCGACTCGCTAACAAAGTAGAAAAGGCCCCCGTTGTATCGGATATAGGCCAGCACTACTCCCCAACAAAAGCATCGGATTCAGACGCCAATCGCACCGATGCTTTTGAATACTGCCTGACGAATCCAGTTGGCTCGCCAGGCAGTTCTTTAGTTTGCTCTCGAGATCATCAACCATGCGCATTAGGCGCGAAGTACCCAGCTTTTACGCAAGCTTTCGCGGGGAAACGTCTGCAGGCCTTCAGCAAGAGCTGAGACTATATATTTTCATTACTGAGATCGCTTAACCGGCGAACTTCTCGCAGCCTCCTTAGAAATCAGTGCGCGAAGTTACCTCTTCCAATCCATACGCACCAGCCTCCTGAAGAAGGGCCTGCGGTAAAGAACTAAGACAGCAGGACCGCCCACATCAAACAATAGATTCAAAACAAATAAGCCCGCTGGCCGCCTAATTTCTGGCGACAGCGGGCTTATCTAGTGAGCGTGTATCGAGCTACCCCAAGGGAAGATTAGATGCGGCCGTTTTCCTCGTCATCACGACGATTAGCCTCATTGAGGCGGCGGAACATCTCCGCTTCCTCTTCGTGGTTCTCCTCGTGAATCTCGTGAACGCGACGCATGAGTTCCGGATCATCCGGGCTGAAGGTGCCCTGAATCTCGGAGTCCGCGTAACCAAGGTGGTTAAGTTGCTTTGGCACCTGAGCGCCTGCGTACTCAAGCGGTACTGCATGGCCGTCCTCGTCAACCGGGCCAAGCGGCTGGTGGACTTCAATAAAGGCACCATTAGGCAGCTGCTTGATAACACCAGTAGCGATACCGTGTTCGAGCACCTCACGGTCAGAACGCTGCAGACCAACACAGATGCGGTAGGTCATGAAGTAGGCAATCGGCGGCAAGATAATCAAGCCGATACGTCCCACCCAAGTCATCGCATTCAGCGAAATCTGGAAGAAGTGCGCAACGTGGTCGTTACCACCGGACAAGGTGACCAACAAGAAGAACACGATTGCTGCAGCACCAATTGCGGAACGGGTAGGAACGTCACGCGGACGCTGCAGAAGGTTGTGGTGCGCATCGTCACCAGTGAACTTCTTCTCCAAGAACGGGTAGGTGATTAGCAGTACGACCATCAGGCCACACAACAACGCGACCCAGAAAGCGGAAGGAATCGTGTAATTGCCCAAGTACAGCTCCCAAGCCGGCATGACACGAGCCACACCGTCTGTCCAGAGCATGTAGATATCGGGCTGGGAACCTGCAGACACCTGGGAGGGGTTGTACGGACCCAGCAACCAGATAGCGTTGATGGTTAGCAAACCGGACATCAGAGCCAGCACACCAGCGACCATCATGCCCATACCAATTGCCTTAGTTGCAAAGACCGGCATAATGCGGACACCGACAACGTTGTTTTCTGCGCGACCCGGTCCAGGGAACTGGGTGTGCTTCTGGAACCAGACCATGATCAAGTGGGCTGCGATAAGGCCCAAGATGATGCCTGGGATGACCAGAACGTGGAGGATGTAGAAGCGGTCCAGCATCAAGTCGGACGGGAAGTCGCCGTTGAAGATGGCCCAGTGCAACCAGGTGCCGATAATCGGCAGCCCCAAGATGATGGCGGACATAATGCGCAGACCGACACCGGAAAGCAGGTCATCCGGCAGGGAGTAACCGAGGAAGCCCTCGATCATGCCCAGCAGGATAAGGGTGCAACCAATAATCCAGTTGGCTTCGCGCGGACGACGGAAAGCACCGGTGAAGAAGATACGCAGCATGTGCGCAACCATCGACATCATGAACAGCAGTGCTGCCCAGTGGTGCATCTGGCGAACGAAGAGTCCGCCACGTACCTCGAAGGAAATATCAAGGGCCGTTGCGTAGGCGCGCGACATCTCAACGCCGTTCAGCGGTGCGTAGGTGCCGTCGTAGATGACCTTCGTAATGGAAGGGTCAAAGAATAGCGCCAGGTATGTACCGGTTAGTAGAAGAATGATGAAGCTGTACAGCGCCATCTCACCGAGCATGAAGGACCAGTGGGTCGGAAAGACCTTGTTCAGCTGCGTCCTTAGCACGCCGGCGGCGCTGTAGCGCTCGTCCATGTTGTTGCCCATTTGGGCGAGTTTATTGCTCATTATGACTTACGCTCCCAGAATGCCGGACCGACAGGCTCAATGAAGTTGCCTTCTGCAACAAGGTAGCCCTCATCGTCCACCGTGATGGGCAGCTGTGGCAGAGCACGGGCGGCCGGGCCGAAGACCGGCTTACCGTAGTGCAATGCGTCGAACTGCGACTGGTGGCAGGGGCACAGGATTCGGTTGGTCTGTGCCTCGTACAACGACGTTGGGCAACCAATGTGAGTACAAATCTTGGAGTAGGCGTAGTAATCGCCGTGGTGGAAGTTTTCCTGCCCCTCACGCTCGATCGCCTTCTGCGCATCGGAGTGGCGCAGACGAATCAACATCACAGCGTTGCGGTTGCCGTGGATGGAGTGCATGTGGTGCTCGTATACGTCGCGCTTAGCGTCGTACTGGTCACCATCGTTGACGTCTTCTTCCGCGAGCGGGAAGACGGTTTCCATACCGCCGGCAGCCAAGTCCTCGGGGCGAACGCGCACTAGGCGGGTAACGCCTTCGGTGGTGTAGTGTTCGCCGGACTCGCCGGAGTGCTTCTCAGCGATGGTGCCGGTGTCACGAGCGAGGTAAAGCTTTACGCCTTTCTCGTGCATCGTCCAGCCGGAGGTCCACAGCGTGCCGTCACCGGCGTAGTTCACCTCGTGGCGAACCTTCCATGGATTGCGGATTGCGCCGGCAAGCGGGGCGATAACAGTCAAGCCGAAGAGAACGCCTGCACCACCGAGCAGACCTTGGATGGTCTTGCGGCGGCCGAGAGTGGAGGTCTTCCAAGAATCGTTCAAGAGAGCGGTAAGAGTACGGCGGTCAACTTCTTCGGAAGGACCATCGTGGCGACGCTGCACGGAGATTTCTTCCGGCAGGATCTTCTTCACGTACTGAACGATGGCAAAGCCGAGTCCGAAAATGGACAATGCAGCGGTAATACCAAGCAGCGGGGTGTAGAGAGTGTGCCAGACGAGGCCGTCCTCCCCTAGCTGCTTGTACTGCCAAGGCCAGAAGAGGTAGACGCCCAAGAAAGCCAATCCGCCGATAACGGAGAGTGCCAGCCAAATGGCGACATTGCGACCCGCACGCTTTTCCGCGGGGTCACCTTCAACCGGGAAACGCTCCTTGCGGAACGCTACGGTGACATCATCGAGCTCGGTACCAAGTGCAGCAAGTTCATCATTGCTCATCTTATCGAGCTCTGCGTCAGTGTAATTCTTTTTCACATTGCTCATGAGCGCGATCCAATCCACATAGCAGCGGCGCACAGTGCGCTGATACCAATAATCCACATTGCCAGGCCTTCAGCCACTGGGCCGAGACCGCCAAGGTCCCAACCGGCAGGAGACGGAGTCTCTTCTGCAGACTTCAAGTAGGCGATGATGTCCTTCTTTTCATCTGCAGTCAGCTGACGGTCAGAGAACTTTGGCATGTTCTGCGGACCAGTCAACATTGCCTGGTAGATTTCCTGCTCGTTAGCAGGTGCCAGCTCCGGGGCGTACTTACCGGAGGACAGCGCGCCACCCTGACCGGTGAAGTTGTGGCAGGATGCGCAGTTCATGCGGAAAAGCTCAGAGCCCTTGGCAACGTCTTCGGCCTGAATCTGGCCGTTGTAGTTGGCGCCGCGAAGGGATTCTTGGGCGATGCTTCCATCGTCGTTGTAGACAATGTCTGCGCCGCCGCCGTTAGCAGCAACATAAGCGGCCAGCGCCAAGGTCTGCTGTTCGGTGTAACGAGGAGCCTTGCGCTCTGCCTGTGCGTCGTTGGACATCATCGGCATACGGCCGGAGTGAACCTGGAAGTACACAGAGCCGGCGCCGATACCTACGAGAGAGGGGCCACGGCCTTCGATGCCTTGCAGATTGGCACCGTGGCAAGTGATACAAGCGGTGTCGTAGATGTCCTTACCCTCTTGCACGAGGGCTTGATCATCTTTTTCCGCCGTAGCGACCTGAGCGTCAGGCGTCAAGGCAGAGGCCAAGACGCCAGCGCCGGTCAAACCGATGGCCAAAGCAAAGCCACCTGCAAGGGTGCGCTTCGCCTTGCGGCGACGGCGGGTCTTCTTAGCCGAGGCAGTGGTCTGCTCCACTGCCGCGGACTGCGAATTGTTATCCATCATTTTCCTTTAGATAACTCGAACACGGGAGGACTGTTTTGGGGAGAGGGTCGCCGACACTACTGAATCAAGTAGATAACGGTGAACACACCGATCCACACAACGTCAACGAAGTGCCAGTAGTAGGACACTGCCATCGCGGCGGTAGCCTGTGCCGGCGTGAATTTAGACTTAGCGATACGCGCCAGGATGATTGCAAAGGAAATCAAACCGGCGGTTACGTGCGCAGCGTGGAAGCCGGTGATGATGTAGAACACCGAACCAAAGACGCTGGACTGTACCGTCACGCCTGCGTGAATCAACTCAGCCCACTCAAACGCCATGATGCCCAGGAAGACAACACCCAATACCAGCGTGATGGTGTACCAGAGTCGAAGCTTGTAAACGTCACCCCTTTCTGCGGCAAACACGCCGAACTGCGAGGTCACGGAGGAAGAAATCAACACTGCAGTAATGAGAAAGCCCATTGGCAGGTTGATATGGGCAGTGTGCTCTGCCCAATCGCCTTCCTGGCCGTTCGCTCGCGAGGTGAACCACATCGCGAACAGTCCGGCAAAGAACATCAATTCCTGAGACAGGAACACGATGGTGCCCACGCTGACCATATTGGGTCGGTTCAGCGAGGCAACACGTGGTGCTGTCATACCTTGGTTAGAAACTACGCTCGTCACAGTGGTAATTATGGCTGTTCTGGACGCTAAAGTCACTTCAATTCCCCCCCGCTTCCTCTATTCGGTTTTCACTAAATTGCCAGCTACCGATAAGGAATATCTTGAGGCCTATCAAGATTAATAACGCGGGAACTTTTTGCATTCTTTTACGACGGGACATCAACGCAGGTGACGCCCTTAAACTTCATCTATGGCCACGATGCCCACCGTTTCAACTACCTCGCTCACGTTGATTCGACCCTCTTCCGCAACCGGTTTCAGCAAATTTCTTAGAGAGATAAATCACACGGCGGTTTCCGGGGAAAATCGCTCTTTTGCAACTTTCGGTTGACCCCCGCAGAAATTGCGGTTTACGTGCTACGATGCGCTTTTGCTGCCCACTTAAAGCCTGGGCGCAGCCCCTCTCCCCCTCCCATAAAGAAATTGTGGAACCTCGGGAACTTTTCTATTTGATTTACGACGCGGATCGCCAAAGCCCTCCTCACCACGGCGTGGTGAGGAGGGCTGAGAAGTTTTGGCAGTGGTTGCGACTAGCTAAGTACTAGTGCTTTTCCTTAGGCAGGCCATACTGCAGGGACAGGCCGGCGCAAGCTGCAATCAAGCAGACAGCGCCCAAGGCGATGAGCCAGTAGTAAAGGAAGATGACGCCTAGGCCCAAGAAACCGATGGAACCAGCCATGGCCAGTGGCCAGATGGAGCTCGGCGAGAAGAAGCCCAAGATACCAGCGGAGTCTTCGGTCTCTGCTTCTTCCCAGTCTTCCGGTAGAACGTCGCTGCGGTTATCGGTGAAGTGAAGGTAGCCGCCCAGCATAAGGCAGAGCACGACGGAGAGGAACATACCCACGATGCCAACCCACTCGGCGCCGTAGAGGTAACCATCATCCTTCACGAGGGTGACGCCAAAGATATAAACAATCAGCGAGACGAAAAGGTAAGTCGCGATTGAGTAAAAGACTTTCGATGTTGCACGCATTGTGTAATGTCCTTATCTCTTATGCCGCGGTCTTGACGGAGTTGTCACCATCGGCGGTGTCACGCTCGCCGGAGAACGGGTGGGTGGTAACTGCGTACGGATCCTGGCCAATTTCCTTCAACGCCTCAGCGTTGGTGGCATTCGGGTTCTTCTCACGGAAGTCCATGTAAGCATTGAAGTCCTCTGGGGACACAACGCGAATCTCGAAGTTCATCATGGAGTGGTAGGTACCGCACATCTCAGCACAGCGGCCAACAAAGGCGCCTTGCTTATCAATCGATTCGATCTGGAAGCTGCGCTCCTGGGCGTTGGCCTCAGGGTGTGCGTACACGTCGCGCTTGAACAAGAACTCCGGTACCCAGAACGCGTGAGAAACGTCAGCGGAAGCCAGACGGAACTCGATGGCGGTATCGGAAGGAAGCACCAGAACCGGAACCTCTTCGGTGGAGCCTACGGTCTCAATCTTGTTGTAGTTGAGGTAGGAAAGGTCGCCCTTGGACTTACCGTGAATTGGGTTGGGGTTGTCCACACCCTCAGGGTCATGGGCGGTCTTTTCCGCTTCAGCCTGACGCGCTTCGTCCGCACCGTTGTAGTTCTCACCATTGACGTGGTTCTCGGCGTAGCCGAACTTCCAGTTCCACTGGAATGCCGTGACGTCAACGGTAACCTTTGGATCCTTATCCAATGCGGTGACCTTCTGCTGGGTCTGCACCGTGAAGAAGAACAAGGTCATAATGATCAAGATCGGAACGATGGTCAGCACCATCTCCAATGGCACGTTGTACTGCGTTTGGCGCGGGAATTCACCCTTGCCATCTCGCTTGGCCTTCTTCGCGCTCCAGCGGAAGATTGCAGTAAGGAAGAGGCCCCACATAACGAAGCCGACAATCCAAGCTGCTACCCAGACCCAGATCCAGAAGTTGTACATTGCCTCAGCCTCAGGGGTCACACCCTTTGGCCAACCGAATCCCAGGAGGTTCTCTACAGCAGTTGGCGCCTGAACGTCACAACCAGCCAGGGCGAGACCGCCTAGGGCAAGTGCGCCAGCTACGCCCGCCTTACGGGCGAAGGTGCGCTTATTACGCTGTCCCACGTGTGTTCTGCCTTTCTGTCCACACAAACTTCTCGAATACTCACAGAGCACCCTTACCCAATCAGAATAATGGATAAATGCTTGGTTCCCAGCCTTTTTGAAGCTTTAAAGGAGACCCAGGGCGCTCAATTTATATCCACGATTCAGTAGGTTACCGCCCCACCTGCACAATGTTCCAACCGCACCCCCTGTCTGCGCCTTCACCATGTGCCTTAACTCACAGGGTGCTGTTCCAGCCATCATCCGAAAGTTCGCACCCTTACGGGGAAGCTTAATTTAAGCTTTTCTACAGCTTCTTCCAAACCGTGGCGCTTTCTGGTTTCCACCCCGCGCACCGTAAAGTAGGACAACGAGCACTAGTCGCTTAATTAAAAGGAGCTATCTTTACATGTGCGGACTTCTTGGCATGCTCGCGGCCACCGGTAACGTGGACAAATATGTCGACGCGCTGGAGCGGTCACTTCCTTGCATGCACCACCGCGGACCGGACGCAGCCGGCACTTGGCATGATGGCGACGCCGCCTTCGGCTTTAACCGCCTGTCCATTATCGACTTGGAACATTCCCACCAGCCCCTGCGCTGGGGCCCGGAGGACGAGCCTGAACGATATGCCCTTACGTTTAACGGCGAGATCTACAACTACGTTGAGCTCCGCGAAGAACTTAAGGCTTTGGGCTACACCTTCTATACGGAAGGCGACGGCGAGCCCATTGCGGTGGGCTACCACCACTGGGGCAAGGACGTCGTTGAGCACCTCCGTGGCATGTTTGGCATCGTCATTTGGGATACCAAGACCAAGACAATGTTTGCCGCGCGCGACCAGTTCGGCATCAAGCCGCTTTACTTTGCCACCACGGACGCTGGCACGGTCTTCGCCTCCGAGATGAAGTGCATCCTAGACATGGCTGAGGACATTGGTCTAGATCTCAGCCTTGACCGACGCGCCATTGAGCACTACGTAGACCTACAATACGTACCGGAACCGGAATCGTTGCACGCCAATATCCGCCGCGTGGAATCCGGCTGTACGGTCACCTTGAAGCCGGGCGAGGACGTCGTATCCGAGCGCTACTTCAAGCCACGTTTCCCGGTCCAGCAGGTGCCTGAAGGCGAAAAGCAGCAGCTTTTTGACCGCATTGCAGAAGCGCTGGAGGATTCCGTCGCCAAGCACATGCGTGCCGATGTCACCGTTGGTTCCTTCCTCTCTGGCGGCATCGACTCCACCGCCATCGCTACCCTGGCCAAGCGACACAACCCAGATCTGCTGACCTTCACCACTGGTTTCGAGCGCGAAGGCTATTCCGAGGTGGACGTGGCCGCAGAATCGGCGGCAGCCATCGGCGTAGAGCACATCGTGAAGATCGTCTCGCCGGAAGAATACGCCGAGTCGATCCCAAAGATTATGTGGTACCTGGATAACCCGGTCGCCGATCCTTCCCTCGTGCCGCTGTACTTCGTGGCCCAAGAGGCCCGCAAGCACGTCAAGGTGGTCCTGTCCGGTGAGGGTGCCGATGAGCTTTTCGGCGGCTACACCATCTATAAGGAGCCACTGTCGCTCGCGCCATTCGAGAAAATCCCTTCTCCGCTGCGCCAGGGATTGGGCAAGCTTTCCCGCGTGCTGCCGGAAGGCATGAAGGGCAAGTCCTTGCTCAACCGCGGCTCCATGACCATGGAGGAGCGCTACTACGGCAACGCACGCTCCTTTAACTTTGAGCAGATGCAGCGCGTTATCCCATGGGCCAAGCGCGAGTGGGATCACCGCGAGGTCACCGCGCCCATCTATGCGCAGTCGGAAGACTTTGACCCAGTAGCCCGCATGCAGCACCTTGACCTATTTACCTGGATGCGCGGTGACATCCTAGTCAAGGCTGATAAGATCAACATGGCCAACTCCTTGGAGCTGCGCGTGCCATTCCTAGATAAGGAAGTATTCAAGGTCGCAGAATCCATCCCGCATAACCTGAAAATCTCCCACGGCACCACCAAGTATGCGCTGCGCAAGGCCATGGAACAGATCGTCCCCGCGCACGTGCTCAACCGCAAGAAGCTGGGCTTTCCGGTTCCCATGCGCCACTGGCTCGCCGGCGACGAGCTCTACGGCTGGGCGCAAGACACCATCAACGATTCCCAGACCGAGGACATCTTCAACAAGAAGGAAGTTCTGGAGATGCTCAAGGAGCACCGCGATGGCGTCTCCGATCACTCCCGCCGCCTGTGGACGGTGCTTTCCTTTATGATCTGGCACGGCATCTTTGTGGAAAAGCGCATCGACCCGCAGATTGAACAGCGCGACTACCCGGTCAAGCTTTAACCTGGGCTGGGTAAAGTTCCACACCGAGCTTTAAAGACATAAAAAGAGGGTGAGCGCCGAGAAGCACTCACCCTCTTTCTTTATCCTTCTGTTTAGTTGAAGGAATCGCCACACGCGCAGGAGCCGGTGGCATTCGGGTTATCGATGGTAAATCCCTGGGACTCGATGGTGTCAGCGAAGTCGATCTTGGCACCGGTAAGGTACGGCACGGACATCTTGTCCACGACGAGCTTGATTCCACCCACCTCGTCGACCTTGTCGCCATCAAGGCTGCGGTCATCGAAGTAGAGCTGGTAGCGCAGGCCAGCGCAGCCGCCGGGCTGCACTGCGATGCGCAGGGAGAGATCGTCGCGGCCTTCCTGATCAAGCAGGCCCTTTGCCTTTGCGGCTGCGGCCTCGGTCAGAATGACGCCGGTTTCGGAAACTGGAGCGGTCATCACTTCTCCTCAAATGTGTCTTGGTTGCGTAGCCACTACCCTACCCGCATCTACGAGGAGGGAAAAGGTAGCCCATAGTAATAACAACGCCGTGGGCGGGCCTATTCCCCTCTTGGGGCCGAAACCTTGTAGTCTGATCAGCGTGAAACTTCCGTGGCAAAAAGATGACAAGACCTCCCCTGAACCCGCTCCCGCGCAGGAAGAAGTTCAGGAAGAAACCCACCGCAAGGGGTATACCCCTCCGAAAGGTCGTCCCACGCCAAAGCGCCAGGAACAAGAAATCGCGCGCGGCGTAAAGCGCGATCCACATGGGGTATCCGATGCGCAGCGCTATAAGCGCCGCAAGGAACTCAAAAAGTCCATGAGCAAGGACGAGTGGAAAGAATATAAAAAGCAAGAGCGCAAGGAGCGCAACCAGCGCAACCGCGAAAGCCAAGAGCGCATGGCTGAAGGCGATCCGCGCTTCCTCCCAGCCCGCGACCAGGGTGAAGAGCGCGCCTACGTGCGAGATTGGATCGATGCCCGCCGTACGCTTTCGGAATGGGTAATGCCGATGGCGCTTGCCCTTATCGTCGTGGTCTTTGTGACCTATGCGGCTCCAAGCATCGCCGGCCTCATCAATGCGATTGCGATGGTGGTTATCCTCATCTTCGCCATCGACGGCATCTGGCTGGGCCGCCGTGCTAATAATGCTGTCCGCAAGAAGTTCCCCGGAACCACCGCCACCGGCTTTGGCCTGGGATTCTACGCATTTTCCCGCGCCAGCCAGCCCCGCAAGTGGCGCATTCCTCGCCCGCGCGTAGAGCGCGGGGCCGACGTTTAAGGAAACACGCTGATGGCTGATTCCTCGCAGCTTTATCCCTACGGCCGGCTAAGCGATGCCGCACAGTGGCTAGCCGCCTGCCAGGATCGCTCCCCCGCCTCCGAGCCACAGCGGGTGCGGGCCATCATCTTCACCGAGGATGGTGAGGAGATCCCACAGGCCACGGAGACCGCCGCACGGCGGGTTGAGGCCAGCATTAAATCCGTCACGGTGACGGATTGCTCCTCGGCCTATGACCTAGGCGTGCAGGCGGCGGATGCGGAAATCGATGGTGGTGCGGATCTGCTTATTCCGGGCGGCATCGACAGCACGCAGGTTGCCGCGGCCGTCATGGGTGTCTTGGCGCAGGAGGAACCGGTGGTGGTCGTCGGCAAGCAGCCGAGCGTCGAGGCTTGGAAGGCCGAGGTTGCGGCCATTCGCGATTCCATGTTTCGGATGCGCGATCTGACTGGGCGGGAGCTCATTAAGGCCTGCGGCTCCCCCGTATTGGCCGCGCTGGTGGGCTTTATGTCCCAGGCGGCTAGGCGGCGCACGCCCCTGCTTGTCGATGCCCCCTTAACCGCCACCGCCACCGTATGCGCCGCCGCAGACACGCGGATCCACGACTGGATCCTTGCCACCAATATCACGCCGCAGCCAGCTCACGGGTTGGCCTTAAAGAAGCTGCGGCTGAAGCCCCTATTGGATCTGCAAATGGAGCCAGTACCGGCGCTCGGCGCCTTGTCTGCCCTACCCCTTTTATTGTTGGGCGTAGAAATTACCGCGGACGCCGCGCAGGCAGAGGCCTAACTGCGCGGCGCAGGTCCTCCTCGCGCAGCGTTTCACCGTGGCGTGCTAGACCAAATTGTGCAACCAGCCGTGGGCATCCTCCACAGCACCGCGCTGGATACCGGTCAGGCGCTCGCGCAAAGCCATGGAGACCTCGCCGGCCTCGTTATTGTTAACGCTGAAATCGGTATCCTCACCAAGGATGCGCCCCACAGGCGTGATGACGGCGGCGGTACCGCAGGCAAAGGCCTCGGCCATCTTCCCTGATTCCACATCTCGCTGCCATTCTTCGGCGGTAATGCGCCGCTCGGTAACCTTGTACCCCATGTCTTCAGCGACCTGCAGCAGGGATTGGCGGGTAATACCGGGAAGCAGGGAACCGGATAGCGCCGGGGTGACGATCTCGGCGTCGTCGCCGGTGCCGTAGACGAACATGAGGTTCATCCCGCCCATCTCTTCGATATACCGGCGTTCGATGGCATCCAGCCACACCACCTGGTCACAACCCTTTTCTTCGGCCTGGGCCTGCGCCAACAAGGAGCCAGCGTAATTGCCGGCGAATTTCGCGGCACCGGTTCCGCCCGGCGCGGAGCGGACATAATCGGTAGATAACCACACCGAAACAGGCTTAATGCCGCCGCTAAAATACGCACCGGCGGGCGAGGCCAAGAGAATGAAACGATACGCATTAGCCGGGTGAACGCCCAGCGATACCTCGGTAGAAATCATAAAGGGGCGCAGGTAGAGCGATGCTTCCCCGCCGGCCTCTGGAACCCAGCTCTTATCGATGTCCACCAGTTGGCGCAGCGCCTCGATGAACTCTTCTTGCGGTAGCTCGGGCATCGCCAAGCGCTGCGCCGAATTAATAAAGCGTTGCGCGTTTTGATCGGGGCGGAAGGTCACGATGGAGTCATCGGGCTGGCGGTAGGCCTTAATGCCCTCGAATACGGCCTGGCCGTAGTGGAAGACGTTGCTCGCCGGGTCCATCGTAAGCGGACCGTAGGGACGGACCTGTGCATCATGCCAGCCCTTGTCCGTGGACCAATCAATGGTAACCATGTGGTCCGTAAAGTACTGGCCGAAGCCTGGATTGGCCAGGATTTTATCTAAATCTGCTGCCGCCGTTGGCTGATTCGTACGGGTAATCGTGTAATCAAGCATGCCCACAATCTACTCCTTTTATCTATAGCCGGGTAGGAATATGTTCACTTTAGCGCGGTATTATGGGCGAAAGTTTCATTAGTACCAATTAAAAAGGAGGATATTATGTCTCAGCACGCTGTACCCGCACGTGGGGAATTTCCGGAACTTACGCTAGAAAAGAAGGCTCCGAAGAACACGCAGGCCCTACTTATCGCGGCATTCGAAGGCGAAGATGGCATTGAGCTTCCAGGAACCTCGCTGCTCAAGTCAGCCGAGCTGCGGGAAGCGTACGAGTCTCTCATTGCCGTGGGGGCAACCGGTAAGGCCAACGAGGTCACCCGCATACCCGCCCCCAAGAAGGCGGAGGCAGATTCCGTCATTGCCGTCGGCCTCGGCGATGCAGAGGACCTCGATGCAGAAACCTTGCGCCGCGCCGCCGGCAGCGCCGCACGCTCGATTTCCAAGCTGGAAGAGGTAGCCACGTCCCTGGGGGATTTTGGAATCGCGCCCACTGTAGAAGGCCTCATCTTGGGCGGCTACAAGTTCAAGGGGCTGCGCTCTAAGCCCGGCAAGGATTCCGAGCAGCCCGCCGCTTTTACCGTGGTGGCAGAAAAGTCCGCGCGCGAGGAGCTCGAGGCAGCGAAGATCACCGCAGAATCCGTGCTCATTGCCCGCGATCTGGTCAATACCCCGTCGAACCTGCTGTACCCAGAGTCTTATGCAGACTTCCTCTCCGCCCAGGCTGAAGAGGTAGGCCTCGATGTAGAAATCTTGGATGAAAAGGCATTGAAGAAGCAGGGTTTTGGCGGCATCACTGCGGTTGGTCGCGGTTCCGCTCGCCCGCCGCGCTTGGTGCGCCTGAGCTGGAGCCCAAAGAAGGCAAAGAAGCACGTGGCGCTCGTGGGCAAGGGCATCACCTTCGATACCGGCGGCATTTCCTTGAAGCCAGGCTCTGGCATGTGGGACATGATTTCCGATATGGGCGGTTCCGCTGCTATGGCCGCCTCCATCATCGCCGCGGCAAAGCTCAACCTGCCAGTGAAGATCACCGCTACCCTGCCGCTGGCGGAAAACATGCCAGGCGATAATGCTACCCGCCCGGGCGATGTCATCACCCACTACGGCGGCATTACCTCTGAGGTACTCAACACCGATGCAGAGGGCCGCTTGGTGCTTGCCGATGCCATCGCGCGCGCCAGCGAGGATAAGCCCGACTTCCTCATCGAAACCGCCACGCTGACCGGCGCCCAGATGGTCGCCTTGGGCGGGCGCACCGCCGGCGTCATGGGTTCGGAGGACTTCCGCGACCGCATGGCCAGCATCGGCCGCGAGGTAGGCGAAAACGCATGGGCCATGCCGCTATTGGAAGAGCACGATGAATCCGTGAAATCCGCCAGCGCAGATATCCGCAATATCAACGCCAAGCGCGAAGGCGGCATGGAATACGCCGGTACTTATCTGAAGCACTTCGTAGGCGAGGGCATCGAATGGGCACATATCGATGTCGCTGGGCCTTCCTTCAATACCACCGGTGCCTATGGCTACACGCCAAAGATGGGTACGGGCGTTCCTACCCGCACCGTCATCGCTGCCCTGCGCGAGATTGCTGAATCAAAGTAATACCCCGCGCCGCCGACTGGGCATAAAATAGCGGAGTTATGAACACTGCTTTAATCATCGTTGATGTCCAACACGATTTTTGCCCAGGCGGCGCGCTCGGCACCGATCGCGGCAACGAGGTTGCGGAGAAGATCGCTTCTTTGCAGACCGAGTATGACACCGTCGTTGCCACGCAGGACTGGCACATCGATCCGGGTTCCCACTTTGCGGAGGACCCGGATTTTGTCGATTCTTGGCCGGTGCACTGCGTTGCTGATTCCTATGGGGCCCAGATGCACGAGGCCATCGGGCCTGCGCAAGCATATTTCCGCAAGGGCGAATACACCGCGGCATACTCCGGTTTCGAGGGCGCAGCGAACGGCGTTTTGCTCGCAGATTGGCTGCGCGAGCACGCGATCGACGCAGTAGACATCGTCGGCATTGCCACGGATCACTGCGTGCAAGCAACCGCAGCGGATGCTTTAAAGGAAGGTTTTTCCGTCCGCGTCTTAAGCGAGTACTGCTCCCCTGTGGATCCGGACCGCGGGGATGCCGCCCTGGCAAAGCTAGGAAAGGCCGGCGCCACCATTATCTAGGCCAATTAACTTAAGTCTTGCCCCGAATCAGGGTTCTCCCCGCGTTCAAAGCGGGCGCGGCGAAGGCGCTGTTCTTCCCTTTTACGCAAGATACGTTGGCGTTCCATGCGCTCGCGCATGCGTTGGGGGTACCCGGTTTCTTCGACATCAAAAACGTCGCATTGCAATAGTTTTCCTACCGCGTCAATCCCCTTCGGCCCGCCGATGCGCCGGCGAATAAACTCACCATTTTCATCCACCACGACCACGGACATTTCATTGACCACGGTCTCAGGCTCGATAAATGCCTCGACAAATGCCTTATCGGCCGCCCACATTTTGAGCTCTTGTTCATCTTCTGGGCGAATAGTTTCTCCCGGACCGCGGGGCGGTCGCAGTGGCGATCGGGACTTATTGCGGCGGAAGAGGTTGAACATAACCCACTAGTTTACCCGCATGGAGGGTATTACTAACCCCACTACTGCACGATGACGGGCATCACGCTGTAAGATTGTGCGGTAGCGATAGAATACTTCCAACTTTTCGAGGAGTCTTAAAACTCATGGCGAACTCCGTTGAGATGCCCGAGCTGGGCGAGTCCGTAACCGAAGGCACCATTACCCAGTGGCTTAAGTCCGTCGGCGACACCGTCGAGGTGGACGAGCCTTTGCTCGAGGTCTCCACCGACAAGGTCGACACCGAAATCCCTTCTCCCGTGGCCGGCACCATCCTAGAAATCAAGGCCGAAGAAGACGACACCATCGAGGTCGGCGAGGTGATCGCGCTCATCGGTGATGAAGACGAGGCTGGCTCCTCTTCCGATGATTCTGATGACTCCGATGACGATAAGTCTGAGGACAAGGAAGAATCCAAGTCCGAGGAGAAGGAAGAAAAGGACGAGAAGAAGTCTGGCTCTAGCTCCCAGGCTTCTGGTGAGACCACCGATGTGGAGATGCCTGAACTCGGCGAATCCGTCACCGAAGGCACCATTACCCAGTGGCTCAAGTCCGTCGGCGACACCGTCGAGGTAGACGAACCACTGCTCGAGGTCTCCACCGACAAGGTCGACACCGAAATCCCTTCCCCCGTCGCCGGCACCATCCTAGAAATCAAGGCCGAAGAAGACGACACCATCGAGGTCGGCGAAGCCATCGCCCGCGTCGGCGACGAAAACGCCGCACCATCCTCCGACGACTCCGACTCCGACGACGACAAGTCCGAAGACAAGGAAGAGTCCAAGTCTGACTCCTCTGCCAAGTCCTCCGGCGAAGCCACCGATGTGGAGATGCCTGAACTCGGCGAATCCGTCACCGAAGGCACCATTACCCAGTGGCTCAAGTCCGTCGGC
>NZ_JBEHFV010000013.1:0-64138 GCF_040225855.1 Corynebacterium sp. KPL2850 | reverse complement strand
TGGCATGGTGGAAAGGTACCTCACTTCCCCAGCGAGATGCTGGTTTCAAGGTGTCCACCATCTGGGGGTCAGGTCCCACTGGATTCAGGGCCGTATTACTACCTGTCCTGTGACGCATTGACAATGAAAGTCCGCGAAGGCGGACGTGTCGTTAAAACCAGTGTGCTTATCGCTACCGGCGTTAACAAAGACGGCTACCGTGAACTACTAGGCATGCAGGTCGCAACATCAGAATCCGTGGAATCATGGACCGGATTCTTCCAAGACCTCAAAGCCCGTGGTCTTGGCGAAGTCTATCTCGTCACCAGCGATGCGCACCTAGGAATCCAAGCTGCTGTTGGTCAAGTACTACCTACAGCCAGCTGGCAACGCTGCCGGACACATTTTGCTAAGAACCTGTCCTCAAAAGTGTCAAAACGCCAGTGGACAACACTATCGGGAATGTTTCACTCCATCTTCCAGCAAACCGACGCGCAAGCTACCTGGGACCAAGCCCGCCAGGTCGTAGATTTCTGCACCGAGCGTTTTCCCGACGCAGCCGACTACCTGGAAGAATCATTAGATGAGATACTCGCGTTTACAGCCACGCCCAAAGCTGTATGGACGAAGGTATGGTCCAATAATCCAACAGAGCGTTTGAACCGTGAAATCAGGCGGCGTACCGACGTTGTAGGAATATTTCCCAACCGCGCAGCAGTCATCCGCCTCGTCGGCGCCGTACTAGCTGAACAGCATGACGATTGGATTCAGCAGAAACGTTATATGTCACTAGCAAGCTTGGAACACACCCGACGAGCTACCAATACCATCCACGCCAACGACGCAGACACCATCAAGGCAGCCTCCTAATGAACCAACATCAACCCCGAGACGGACCCCAACACCGCCCCTGACACTGTCCCCCGATCCACCGATTCAGAAAGGACAGATACACCACTCCACCGGACTTGACCCCTGTTTTTGATGCGGTTGACCAGTACTGCTCCAACTATGGTGAGCAGTATGAGGATGAAAAATCCGAGGATCGACTTGTTTGCGATGCCGACATAACTTGAAATTGCCAGACCAAATAGTGCAACGCCAATCGCATTAGGAGATATTTTATGCCTGTTCATTAGTTTTCTTCCACACTTTAACGTTAAGTGGGCCTGACCCCCGACAGAACGGCTGAATCGGGAAATCCGGCGGCGTCCCGACGCTGTAGGGATCTTCCCTAACCGCAGTTCTGTGATCCGCCTGGTCGACTCTAGGCTAGCCGAACAACATGATGATTGGATCCAGCAAAAGCGCTACATGTCTGTCCTCGATTCAGAAAGAACAGATACACCACTTCTACAGACTTGACCATCCCCGCCACAGACAGGGCATCGAGGATGATTCTTACTCATCCTTTCATCGTGATCCGAACCGGCTAGCACAGCAGGAGGTTGTGTACGGTATTTCCTAGTCAAAGACCGGTGATCATCGTAAAAGAGTGGAAAAGGACTAGTACCACCAGCCCAGCCCCTCTAATAAGACAACCTCAACCAAGCATCCTGCTGTTTAGCCTCGAAGCCTTAAACTGTGCGAATTGCTCTCAGCTTAGAACGGCACGTTGATTGGCAGGCCTGCTGCGAACTGATTGTACGCCCAGTAAGCGTAGCCAATGATCTCACCAATCAGGTCGAGAGCGTAGAGCAAATTAAACAAGGGATTCTCCTTCAGCTGTCACGAAACTCTTATTTAGGTATCGCGACGCCGTAGCACCGCGTTACATCGGCGCAATATTGTGCTTTTTGGGCAGGTCATGCGCCGTCTTCGTGGCCAATTGCCGCAGCGCCTGGCGCAGGGCAATGCGCGATTGATTCGGCTGAATCATGGCATCGAGGTAGCCGCGCTCCGCTGCCACGTAGGGCGCAGTCATGGTCTCATCGTAGAAGTCCATGAACATCTTCTTGGTCATCTCGCGCTGCTCTGGGGTCTCGGCGGCCTCGAGCTGCTTGCCTGCGATCATGACCACGGCGGCGGCCGCGCCCATGACGGCGATCTGCGCGGTAGGCCACGCCAAGTTAATATCGCCGCTTAAGTTCTTCGACCCCATGACGGCATAGGCGCCGCCGTAGGCCTTGCGCACGATGAGCGAGACCTTCGGCACGGTCGCCTCCACGACCGCGAAGGCAAACTTCGCACCGCGGTGAATCAGGCCCACCTTCTCCTGCTCTACGCCCGGCAGGTAGCCAGGCGTATCGACGACGAAGACGAGCGGAACGTTATAGGCATCGCAGATGCGGATAAATCGCGCGCCCTTATCGGCGGCATCGGCATCGATGCAGCCGGCCAAGTGCATGGGGTTATTGGCCACAAAGCCCACCGTTTTGCCGTCGATGCGGCCAAAGGCGGTGATCATATTCGGCGCGAAGTTTTCTTGGATTTCGATGAGCTCATCGTCATCGCCAAGCTGGGTGAGCAAATCCATCATGTCGTAGCCGGCGTTGGTGTCATCCGGCATGAAGGAATCTAGATCCTCGTCTTCGATGATTTCGGCATCGGAAGGAGCGGGGAAGGTCGGCGACTCGTCAAAGCAGGTCAGCGGCAGGTGATCCAAAATATCGCGCACCATGTCAAAGGCGTCTTCCTCAGAATCCACCACGGCAGAGACGTTGCCGTTCAGCTCCTGCTGGCGGGCACCGCCGAGTTCAGCGGAGGTGACGTCTTCACCGGTCACCTCACGGATGACGTTGGGGCCGGTGACATACATTTCCGCTTCCTCATCTACAGCGATGACAAAGTCAGTGGTCACCGGCGCGTAGACCGCGCCACCGGCGGATTTACCCATCATGATGGAAATCTGCGGGCTGCGGCCAGAAAGCGGCAGCTGGCGGCGGGCAATTTCGGAGTACATGGCCAGCGAGGTCACCGCGTCTTGGATGCGGGCGCCACCGGAATCTTGGATGCCGATGACCGGGCAGCCAATCTTGATGGCCATATCCATGATCTCGGTGACCTTCTTACCAAAGGTGACACCCACGGAACCGCCGTAGACCGTCTTATCGTGGGCATAAATGCACACGGGCCGACCGGAAACGCGGCCATAGCCCGTGACCACGCCATCGGAATAGATGGCCTCCGGGTCGCCCGGGGTCTTGCCCAAGGAGCCGGTTTCGACGAAGGAACCTTCATCCAAGAGCTCGTTGATGCGCTGGCGAGGAGTGGTACGGCCTGCCTCGTCGCGGCGTGTGCGGGAACGCTCGCTGCCTGGATCTTGCGCTTCTTCTAGGCGCTTGCGCAGGTCAGCGAGTTTCTCAGCGGTTGTTTGCTTGGCCGCCACGTATCTTCTCCTCGATCCAATCATTCATATGCTTGCCCACGGTGCCAATGGCTGGCTCGTCCGGCACTGCCAAGTGATCGCCGGGCAGCTGCACAATATCTAGATTCTTAACGATAACGCCCCAGCCGCCATCCGGATCAACCTCAGCGTAGCGCGGCTCCAGCTCGATCGCACCGTCATGCATCCGCTCGGAGCGGAAGAGCAGCACGGGAACGCTGACATCGGCCCAGCGGTGGAAATCGATCTTGGCCAAAATCTGGTTATCCACGAAGGACGCCCGCTGGTGCTCCAGGACGCCGGCGGACAGGCCGTGTTCGGAGGCATCCGTCGTGGCCAAGAATTCCGCCAGCATGGTCATCAGGGCATCCTCGCCCATGGTTTCCAGCATCTCGTACGGCGGCTCGAAGGCCAGGCCATAGGTCTTCTTGGCAAAGGCAGCGTAGCGCTCCCACCGGGCGCGGGTTTCTTCCGGCGAATCCGGTGCCGGGTGGGAGGGCTGCGTGGTATCGAGCAAGGAAATGAAGGCGACCTCGGCGCTTTCCTCCCCGCGCTTGCTGCGCTCTGCCAGCTGGTAGGCCACCTCATAGGCCAAGGCGCCACCGAAGGACCAACCGCCAAGGACGACCTTGCGGCCGCGCGCATAGCGAACGATGTCCTCGATATAGGCGGCGGCGCGCTCTTCTAAGGAGCCTTCAATCCTTTCGACGCCGTAGACGGCGACATCCGCTGGCAGCCGACGGGTCAGCGGCTGGTAGACCACCGTGGTTCCACCGGCCGGGTGGAACATGAATACGGCTGGCCCATCGGCCTCGCGCAGGACGCGAATATTGCCTTCCACCTCGGTTTCAAGCCCCTCGCGGACCAGGTCAGCCAAGGTTTCCAGCGCCTCGGCGTCGAGGACCTGCTGCGCGGTGACATCGATGTGGGCGCGCTCGCGCAAGCGCTCGGCAATCTGTGCGGCCACTTCTGCAGAGATTTCCGGAAGCGGCGAGGTCACGCCCGCCGGGGCCTTGCCGGTAATGCTTGCCCAGGTGCCAAAGACCATGCGCTCAGAGGCATCGCGCGGGGCAACGCCAACACCCTGCTCCGAGTCTTGAGTGGTCTCGTCTGCTGCGGCCGCGGACTCTGTCGCCTCCGACGGTGCAGCTTCGGCGCTAGCGTCACTGTTATCTAAGCGGCCGCCGGCAACGGCCTCCTCGACCATGGTGATGACGTCTGCCAAGGAGGCATCGCGAAGCGCCTGCACCTGCAGCGGTGGAATCTGGAAGTCATTTTCCACGCGGTTTTTAATGCGCATGCCCATTAAGGAATCGAGGCCAAGGTCAATCAGCGGCAGCTCGCGCGGCAGATCCGAGACATCATAACCCATGGATTCGGACACAATAAGCGCCAGGCGATCCTCGACGGTTTCTTGGCGCGGATCCCAGCGCACCGCGTCTACATCCGCGTCATCGGCAGTCGGCTCCGGGGCGGCGCTGCCCTCTGGCACTGCTGCGACCCCAGGGATCGCCCCCGCGCCCAAGTCCAAGCCGGAGGCAAAACCTTCCGCCAAGAGCTCAGTCCGGGTGTCCTGCACGCTGTAGACGGCGATGGACATGCCGCCGATGGACGTGGTGACGACGGTGGTAATTTCCCCGTACGGCGGGAGATCGCGGTGTTCCTCCGCGGCCACGATGTGCGCCCCAGGCTGCACTGCTTCTGCGGCGGCCTCCACGATGGCCAGCGTGGACGGGGCCTGATCCGCGTTGGTGGAAAAGGCCACCTTGCCCTCCGGCAGGTTCACGCGAGTACCGGGCAGGCCGGAGATCCCAGCAGAGGGCCGCGCATTGGTCCAAAAACGCTGGCGGTTGAACTGGGTATACGGCGCTTCCGCCTGCGCGCCCGAGCCCACTACGGCGGCGAAATTCACCGGGTTTCCGGTTACGTAGAGCTTGCTCAATAGATCCAACAAGGACTCGGTGGGATCCACCTTGCGCTTTAGGCTATACAGCAATTGCGCATCGGCCTTGCCCACGGCAAACGCGGTAGACATAAGCCCCATGAGCGCCACCGGGTTCGGCGAAATCTCCACCAACTGGGTGTGGCCTGCGGCAAAGGCCTGTTCCGTAGCGTCCTGCAGATATACCGGGTAACGGGTCATGCGCAGCCAGTAATCCTCATCGTGGACGGTGGCGCCGGGGCGGTAGACCTCGCCCTTATCCACGGAGGAAAAGAGCGTCGTGTGCAGCGGGCGGGCCTCCATGCCGGCGATGGCAGCTTCGAGCTCACCCAAGATCGGATCGACGGCGGAGGTATGTCCTGCGCCCTTCACGTTGAGCGCGCGGGCGAATTTCCCTTCCCCCTCGAGTTTTTCCACCAGGTCCAGTACCGCCTGGCGCGGACCACCCACGGTGGTCATGCCGGGCCCGGTATAGACGGCTGGCTCGATGGCTGCATCGAGGGCGGCGATGTCCTCGGCGGATAGCTCAACGACGGCCATGGCTCCTTGCTCGGCATCGCTTAGCGATGCCTCTCCCTCGCCCATCAAGCGCGCGCGGTGGCAGGCAATAATCATCGCATCCCGCGCGGAAATGCCGCCCGCAGCATAGGCCGCGGCGATTTCACCCATGGACATGCCCATAACGCCCGCCGGGCGCACGCCGAAGGAGGCCAATAGGTCCGTCAGCGCGATCTGGATGGCGGTGATGGCAACCTGCGCCGTTTCCGTGTCATAGGTTTGGGAATCGTCCTCAACGATATCCAGGATCGACCAGCCGGACTCGAAATCGACGATAGCGTCGAGTTCTTTCAGCCGCGCGCTAAACAGCGGCGAGAGGGCGATCATGTCCTTCGCCATCTTGCGATGTTGGGAGCCGAAGCCGGAATATACGAAGATCGGCCCCTGCACCTGCGGGGAATCCGCTGCGGCGATGCCGACAGACACCTTGCCCTCGGCCACCTGGCGCAGGCGCTTAATGGCATCTTCAGTGGAGCTGGCCATGACGACGGCGCGCGAGCGCGAGTGGTTGCGGCGCGCGACCGTGCGCGCTACATCGGCCAAGTCTGGTTGTTCTGCCTCTAAGAAATCCGCGAGCAGTCCCGCCGCACGCGCGCGGCGGGAGGGCAAGAGGCCAGAGACCGGCAGCGCCACCGTGTCGGTGGATAGCTGCGGCTCGGTGGTACGCGGGGTGCCCTGGTAATCCGTCAAGACGACGTGGGCATTCGTGCCACCAAAGCCAAAACCCGATACGCCGGCCACTTTTTTCCCGGAGTATTCCGGCCACTCGCGCGGGTCTTCAACGACCTCGAGGCGCTCGGCCACGAAATCGATATAGCGGTTCGGACCAGCGTAATTGATATTTGCCGGGATGATATCGTGCCGCATGGCCTCGATGACCTTGATGAGACCCACGACGCCCGCGGCGGATTCGGAATGGCCGATATTGGTCTTGGCAGAGCCCAAGAGCACAGGCGATTCAATCCCGCGCCCAGCGCCCAGCACGCGACCGAGCGCGCTGGCCTCGATGGGATCGCCCAAGATGGTGCCCGTACCGTGGGCCTCCACATAATCCACGTCCTCGGGCGCCACGCCCGCATCCGCGTAGGCGCGGCGCAGCACGTCTTCTTGCGCTTCTGGGTTAGGCGCGGTCAGGCCATTCGAATGTCCATCAGAGTTGACGGCAGAACCCTTGAGGACGGCTAGGATTTCATCGCCATCATCCTCCGCGTCCTGTAGGCGCTTGAGCACCAGCACGCCGGCGGCATCGGCACGCACGATGCCATCGGCGTCATCGGAAAAAGCATGAATGGCGCTGGTAGGAGAGGTGACACCCAATTCCGAAAAGGCAGTGGAGGCGTGCGGAGCGGCCAAGATATTCACGCCACCCGCCAGCGCTACATCGGCGGCGCCGGTGCGCAGATCCTTGATGGCATGGTCGACCGCAACCAAGGAAGACGAGCAGGCCGTGTCCACATTGATAGACGGGCCGCGGAAATCCAGGGCATAGGAAATGCGGTTGGCGACGACTGCCGAGGAATTACCCGTGAGCGCATAAGGGTGCATCTCCGTGGGATCGGCCGTAATCAGCATGCCGTAATCATTATTGGTCGAGCCCATGTACACGCCCGTGTGCGTGCCGCGCAGCTCATTGGCTGGAAGGCCCGCGTTCTCCAGCGCGTGCCATACCAACTCAAGCAGGATGCGCTGCTGCGGATCCATGTTCGCGGCCTCCAGCGGCGATAGGCCGAAAAACTCCGCATCGAAGGATGCAACATCATCGATATAACCGCCGTCGGTATTTTGCTGCGCGATCTTCTCGCTCATTACCGGATCGGCGCTGTACTCAGACCACCTCCCCACCGGCAGCGGCCCCGTGCCCGCGCGCGATTCCGCGAGCATGGTCCAAAATTCCGGCACATCTTTAGCGCCTGGGAAACGTCCGGACAAGCCGATAACCGCAATATCAGAACCCTGCGCGGCGCGAGTCGTGCGCTGCACACGCGGTGCATCATCGCGCCGCCCCGCGGGCCCATTAAGCAAGCGATTGGCTAGAAGCTCAATCGTGGGGTACTCATACGCCACCGTGGCATCGAGCCGCGTGCCTAAAAGATTTTCTAATTCACCCGACAGTACTACGGCATCTCGAGAGGAAAGACCATAATTTTCCAGTGGGGTGGAATCTAAAATCTCTGTGGCCGCTACGCCCGTGGCCTGGGATACCCAGTCACGCAGCCATGCACGAAGTTGCTCGATGGTCATAAACCGTCTTTCCTAGTGGGGTTAATAGAACGACAAATACCTATATCGCTCTATTTTGTCACCTTGTTAACTCAACGTCCGAATCCGGCTTTAGGCTTGGTAGTCCTTCTTTGCCACGCGGCGGGCAATCTTATGCGAGGAGGTGCGCTTAATTTCTCCCGGTGCCTTCCACACTATATCGCTCGGGGTAATGCCGTGATTCTTTGTCACAGCCGTGCGAATTTCCTCGCTGGCGGCGGCGTCGCCGGATGGATCCGCATCATCGGCGCGCTCCACCAAGAGCACCAAGGACTCTGAGTTTTCGCCCTCTACGGCAAAGGCGGCGACGGAATCTGGGCGCACGTGCGCGGATGCGTCCTGCACGGTGCCTTCAATATCTTGCGGGTAGTGGTTGCGCCCGGCGATGACGATGAGATCCTTAAGCCGCCCGGTGATATACAGTTCGCCCTCGATGATGGTGGCGAGATCGCCGGTGGCCATCCACCAGTCATCCTCTGGCAAGCCGTCCTGGATGCGCTCGCCCAGGGTATTGCGGAAGGTAGCCGCGGTTTCTTCCGGGCGGTTGAGGTAGCCCGTTGCCATATTTTGCCCATGCGCCCAGATTTCACCGATGGTGCCCTCTGGGACCTCGGCCTTAGTTTCAGGATCCACAATGGCCAGGTGCTGGAACGAGACGCCCTGGCCATTCGAGGCAAAGGCAACCGTTGCCGCAGATTTTTCCTCAATAACCGCTTGCCCGTCCGCCAATTTTTCGCGGTTGAAATGGGAAATGACGGGGCGCTTTTCATCCTGTGCGGTAGCGACGATGAGGGTTGCCTCCGCCAAACCGTAGGACGGACGCAGCACCGAGCGGTCAACGCTAAAAGTGTCTAAGAACTTCTGTACCGCTGGTTCCGTCACCGGCTCAGAACCGATGAGGATGCCATCAACGTTGGAGAAATCCGCGTCCTTGCCGTAGCGCGCGGCCAATTCCAAGGCGAAATTGGGCACGGCGGTATAGGTTTTTTTCTCTTCACCCGGCTGGCAGCTGATGCGCTCAACCCACCGGTTGGGATGCTGGATGAAGTCGCGCGGGGTCATCATGTCCAATTCGATGCCCAAAATAGTGGTGAATAGCGCCAGGATGATGCCCATATCGTGGTGCATCGGCAGCCACGAGACCACGCGCGGTGGGAACTGCAGGTTCACCGCCCGGAAGATCTGCAGCACATTCACCAAAATCGCGCGATTGCTCAGTTCTACACCAGCAGGGGTGCGCGTTGAACCAGAGGTGTACTGCAGGAAGGCGGTGGACTCCACGCCCGCGCCAGCGACCGGCTTCCACGACGCCGCCAAGGAATCAGGCAGCGCATTGATGGAGATGACGCGCGGGCGCTCCCGATCGGTGGAGAAATAGCTGCGCACCGCCGCGGCCGATACGCGATTGGTCAACACGATAGGGGGCTCGCAGTCAGCAAAAACCGCCTTGAGGTGATCCGCGTGCCCCGGCTCATTCGGATCATAGAGCGGAATCGGGGTCATTCCCGCATACATCGCACCTAAGAAACCAAAGAGGTATTCGGGAGAGTTGCCTGCCAGAATGGCCACGCGGGTTCCCGGTTCTGCAACCTGTTGTAGGCGCGCTGCCACCACTTTGATCCGGGTATTGACCTCCTGGCGGCTGAGTTCACGGGCGGTGTCTTCCTCACCGTATAGCCACTGGCGCATTACTACCTGCGAGGTATCTGTGCCCGCCTGGTAGAGGGTCTCAGTCAGGCCCGCCAAAGTGAGCTCCGCGGGGAGGGCGATATTGCCCTCGGCGTCAAAAAACTTCCCCATGAGTTGCTGTAAATCCATCGATTCTCCTTTAGTAAATGCTTTTGTCTTAAAAAATTATCGATGTTGTAGCGCCTCATGTTACACGGCGTCAATGACCTGGTGTACCCAATCCACAACCCACTGATTCGCGGTAGTCCCATCAATCACGCCGTCGTTGCTGGCATATTGCGCGTGCACTCCATTGGCCCCGATCAAATCCTTGGCGCGTTCCAGACCATTGCCCACGCCGGTGGGTGCATCACACACGGAGTCATCGGGGGCACAAATCTGGAAGGTCCTATCCGCGAGCTCGCCGAAGCCGTGCGGGCGCGCGCCGCGCATAGTCGCTCCGGGCACGATGGGCTGAACGAGTCCGGAGACAGGTTCCAAGGCAATCTCGGCACCGATTCCGCCGAGCTCGTGTCCCGGATTTTGGCCCACGCCGTTTTCACGCCGGCCGTCTGCGATCAACGCCACGCCCGCGATATTCTCTGCGGGGATTGCGCCTTCGCCACCACCAATGTCATCGGCCACATCGCCGGCGATGACCGCGCCTTGAGAAAAACCGCTCAAAATAAACTTGGTCTGCGGGCAGCTATCATGCATGCCGCGCAGCTCCTCATTCATCTTCGCGGTGCCCTCATTGCGGGAATCGTCGTAGCTCATTTCCTCCTGCGCATTGATATTTTTAAATTGCGCAGTATAAGGAAGGGTCCACACCTTTACATCATCCCCGTAGGCCTCCTGCAACGGCTGCGTAATAGACAGCATGAACGAGCGCGGATTGGCAGAAGGGTTGAGGGGATCATCGTCGGCGGCGGATTCCCAGGTACCTGGCGCAGAAATGAACTCCACACTCGGGCACCACTCCGGCTGGGATTCCTCCGGTGGTGCCGCGGAGTCTGGCTCCTCGGGGGCGCTAAGTCCCGCCGAGTCCGAGTTCGTGAGGTAATGCGCCGCCCCCGCGCCGATAACGACGAGAAGGACGAGGACGGCAACGACGGTTATGATTTTTCGCATGAACTAGTTGTACCCGGAAAACCTCAAAGAAAGCTAGCAAAGAGCTGAACGTGCATTGTCCTGGAGTAGCTTTGTGAGCTCGTCAAAGTCCATGTCAGTGCGTTGCTGCTCAATCAGTTGTCCGGCCACCGCAGGAATGGTGATGTCATCCTCGCCGCAAGCGCCCTGGCCGGCGCCGAGGAGCTGATCTTCTACCCCTTCGACATTCACGCCGGAATCCTTTAACGAATCCAAGTACGCAGTCTCTTCCTTGGGCAGCGGCGCGGAGGGGATTTCAGAGATTTCGCGGGCGCCGCGGTCCTCCGGGGAACTCGCGGAGCCAGACTCGTTCGTCGGCTCCGCGGAGCCCTTGGAGCCATCCTTGGATTCGGATGGCTCCTGCGAGGAGGAAGCGCTGCTGGAGGCGGACTCGCTACTGCTGGTGGTCGATTTTTCAGAAGTCTTTTCGCGCGACAGCGGCGCCACCGAGGTGTCATTGCCGGAGTCACTATCCACGGTGGCAGAATCACACCCTGCCAATCCGAGGCATAAGACCGCTCCTATGAGCGCTAATTTACGCATGCTTACTTCTTTTCAGTCTGTATGCGGCCCATGACTTCACTGATCGTCCCATGCTGGAACTCCTGCTTCAATCCACCAGCTGCGATTTCGGAATAATCAGAGGTGGGCCAACCAAACTCGCCGTGCTCCCAGCCCTTTTTACCCCATTCATCCATGATGGCGCCCTTCAAGATATAGTGCGCCCCGGATTCTGGAGACCAGTAGATGGAGCCATTCTCAAACTCTTGGAAGAAGCCATTTCCGTCCTTGACCTTCTTCTCACCGTCCGTGGGGAAGCCCAGTGGGGAGTCGGCGCCGCCCATATCCTTGTACTTTTTGCCAATCTCGCCAAAGGAGACCTGGTTCTTGCCGTCTGGGTTGCGGGTCAGAATGCCACCTTGGAATTCCTGGACAAGGCCATCGCCCACCTTCTTTACCGGGCCGGTTGGGAACTTCAGAGCACCCTTTTCGTGCTCTTCCTCGCCCCACTTGTTAAACATGTCGCTGGTAATTTCCCAGGCGCCGGTCTCTGGGCTCCAGTAAATGGAACCGTGTTCGAAGTGCACGTAGCGTCCCTTGCCATCGGGAGTCTTGGTTTCATCGGATTTAGGGAAGCCCAACCAAGAGGTGGGGCCACCGATTTCCGCATAGCGGGCGCCGATGCGGCCGTACAGGGCGTGCGCACCATTCTCTGGGGACCAGTACGCCGTACCGGTTTGGAAGTCTTGTGCTTTGCCCTTATCGGCAACGTCATATTCGTTATTCAGGCAGGAACCGATTATGCCTTCTTTTGTGGCCTTGGCGATATCGCCTTCGGTCTTACAGTCCGCACCACGGTCAGCCTTGTCAAGGTTGAGGGCATCAGCAATGTGCGGCCATGCATTTTGCATCTCGAATTGCCAGTATTCCCAAGAGTGCACGCCGGAGGGCCGGAATTGCACTTCTGGTTCCACATTGGCGCGCTTCGCGTAATCCACGAAAGTCTGAGTGGACATCCGAGAGATAACTTCCAGTCCCATTCCGGCCAGACTTGCCTGCCCCTTGGCCACGGAGCCTTCCTGGCCAAAGTCGTCCTTGCCGGAACCAGCAGAAACGTAAACCTGCATGTCCTTGAGGTTTTCGATGCCTAGCTTGGGATCATGGTCAATCCAGTCCTGCGAGCCCGGCTCGCCCCACATCTTGCGGGAATCATAACCACCGGCATCGCGCTGCGCAGCCATGATGGCCTGCGGCATGCCACGGGTAGTCATATCGAGGTAGCCGGAGAAGGAACCGACGAAATCAAACAGGTGCGGATTACGCTCCGCCAAGTTGATCGCTGCGGTACCGCCCATGGACAGCCCAGTCACCGCGCGCTTCTGGTTGGAGCGGTACTCGTTATCCAAAATTGGGACCAATTCCTTGGTAAGGAACGTCTCCCATTTGTAGTGTTTACCCGCGTCTGGCTGCTGCCAGTCGGAGTAGAAGGAAGATTCGCCGCCCACCGGCATAATGAGGTTGACGTTACGGTCCGCGTATTGGTTGAGGATATTGGTCTCAATGGTCCAGCCGGACTCGTCATCGCGGGCGCGCAAGCCATCAAGTGCCCATACTTCTGGGAACTTCTTCTCTGGCTGCGAATACCAGTCGCGGGCGAGTTGGATCTGCACCTTCTGTTCGTGATCCGGCATGGCTGCGGACTGGATATAAACCATCAGGTGGCGGTTGGACAGGTACTCCACACGGTTAATCTTTACGCCATCCGGCAGGCCCTCCACCTGTGGGTACTCAGTCTCCACTGGGGTACGGGCCGGCGGATCCTTGGGCGCAAAGTGATCAGACAGGCTGCCGCCGTTGCTTGACTGAGCAGAGCTATTGTCACCAAGAGAGCTTTGGGCGGTGGCATTGGGCAGCAGGGCAAGTCCAACGGCAATGGCGGTTGGCATAGCTGCTACCGCGAGCCCCTTGCGGGCCTTGCCCGGGGAAGTGTTTTTGCGCATAGGTAAACGTCCTTGAAGATTTACCGCGGTCGCATTCCGAAGGTTCCCCTCCCCCGGACTGCTACCTGCGGCGTGAGCTGTCTATTTGCGCTTAAGTTTAAGTTGAACTTGAGGCTTTGGAAAGGCTGACACGCCGAGCAAAGTTATATCACCATTTATCTTGATGCAGAGCCTGTCCCCCGGAATCACCCAATAAGCATATAAACAATCAAAACTTACATCGACGCCCTCTCAGCAATCCCCCAGTTCAACCACAGACTGGACTCTCACTGAAAAATCACTAAGATTGCCGCAGTACGCACGGAAGTGCACCCTGTAAACATCCCCTACTCAAGGTGAAAGATATGAAAAACATAAAGACCAAAATCACCGCCGGACTCATAGCCCTCACCACAAGCCTCACCATGGCCCAGACCGCCAATGCGGACCAAGGCAAAGAAATGGTCACCTTCGGCGATTCCTTCACCGCCAACGGCGGCGCACCAGGAGACCGAGGATCAGCCTCTCCATATAAGCGCCCCTTCCACCCCTGCTTCAACGACAAACACAACTGGGCGCACCAAACCGCCAATAACCTTGACCACAACCTTGCCGATTACTCCTGCAACGGAACCAGCGTCTGGATCAACCAATACGTCGACGACGCCATCGAGCAAGGCAACATCGGCCACGACACCAAAGAAGTAGAGTTCATGTACGGCGGCCTCCAGCAAGGCACCTACTTCGATGCCCTAGCCAACGCCACCCTCCCCGACGTTCCCAAAGCCTCCACCTACCGCGGACTAATAGACTTCCAATTCAACAAAATTCGTGAAGCCGCACCCAACGCCCGCATCACCATGGTCAACTACGTCCCAATGACCGCTAATGACACCCTGTGCGTTGTAAACCACGACCAGCTGCAGCTTCCGGTAACTATCCCGGGTGCAACCATCGCAGAAGACGAATTCAACCGCGAAATCGGTCGCGCAGCACATGACCTCGGCGTCAACTTCATCAATCTCCACGACCAAGCCAAGACCCACGATCCTTGCCAACCAGACACCAACCACCGATGGGCCACACTCGTCCAAACCCCAACCGCCCCATCCGTCATGCCACTACACCCAACTGACGTAGGACACGACGGGATGACCCAAATCATCACCCGAGAACTTCAAAACCACTAACCACCAACCAAAGGACGAACCCGACACCGGAGAGCACCATGAACTAGTCCCCAAGAGTTGGACTGGTTTAATTCAAGAAGGTTAGGGGTTCAAGGGCCTGATTCCGATATTGCATCGGGGTCAGGCCCTTAAGTCATTGTTGGGTGCGTTCGGTGTTGTATTACTGGATGCAATCGTCGATTGCCTGGATGAACTCCTCGACGGTGTTGAAGTTCTCTCCGTGGTACATCTCGGTTCTCAAGTGGCCGAAGAAGTTCTCTATTACTGCGTTGTCGTAGCAGTTGGCTTTACGCGGCGTCGACTGAATACCGCCGTTGTCGTGGATCAATGTCCGCCAGGTTGAATGCTGGTATTGGAAGCCTTCATCAGTAATTTTTAGGTTGGCATTTTCGGCCCGCAACCGTTCGCTTTCGTAACGCAGTTTGTCTTCTTTGGCAAGCGCCTTCGGCTTGGTACCCAGGCCCTGATCGAAACGCTCGACTACATGTACGCGCTGAGTTTCGCTTAGCGAACTAAGTAGCCCCAATAAAAACTGCTCCTCATTAGTTGGTAGCTGATTTCTCAGTCCAACTACTGGGGAGCAGTTCGAACAGCGCGGGGACAGTTCGTTAGTGAGCCTTACCAGGCGTTCATAACATTGAGAACGCGCGGCTTGGAAGCATTGAGCTGGTAGTCCCATTGGTACCAGTTATGCAAACCTTCGGCCGGGTAGCTCACCGTTGGGTTCAGACCCTGCAGTCGAGCGGCACCTTCCCAAGCGCGGGTGGTCAGCTGAGAACCAACCTCTAGTGCGACACCCGGTGCTTGGAACTTCGGCGGGAGAGTCTCCTTATCCAATTGGCCTGGTATACCGGATGCAGCTGAAATATAAACATCGGTACCACCATCACGCAGCTGCGGAATCAGCATGAGCGGGTCATTCTGGAAACGCTTTGGGTTAAACAGCGAACCGTACATGGCGTTGACATTGAATCCGCCGACGTCCAGCATGGCCAAGCGAAGAACAGTCTGAGCACCTGGAACCGTCATAGTCAGGTAACCAGAGAAGGACAGTACCTGCTTGAACTGGTCAGTGTGCTTAGCGGCCAAAGTCATGGCGGAACCGGCACCCATGGAGAGGCCAGCGATCGCATTGTTATTGCGGGCGACACCAAAGTTCTGCTCGAGGTAGCCGGGAAGCTCCTTGGTAAGGAAGGTCTCCCACTTGTAGTTGACCGGATCATTCGGATCGTACTTGCCAGGCGCCTGCCAGTCAGCATAGAAAGAAGACTCGCCACCTGCCGGCATCACGAGGGTGAGGTTGCTGTCCGAGTAGGTCTTCGCAGCGTTTACCTCGCTATGCGGGCTAACCCAGCCGCTAGTTGCGTAGGTAGCGCGCATGCCATCCAATAGGTAGAAACCAGCGTTGCCGCCATTCTTCGCGGGCTGAATTTGTACCGGGATATTACGCTGCATGGACTCGGACCAGACATCACAGCGCTGAACCCAAAATGCAACTGGGTCCCATTCACAGGTGCCGGTATTATCCGGACGCAGCCAATCGCGGTTTCCCGCGTGTGCCTGCTGCGTGCCACCGGCCACTACGGCGAGGCCAAGCGCCACGGCCACTGCCATGATGACCGATAGGACGCGTCCCCTCAAAGAGGCAGTCATCTTTCTCCTCCACAAAGTACTCAATAATCGTTCTTTGGCTTTATCGCTGGGAACCTGTGAATCGTTAACACCCCTCAGCAAAAGCCACACCAAAAGGCAGTGTAGTGCACTCACAGGCTTTTTGCCTCATTATCAACCATTAATGCAGGTAATCCCCCGGATTGGAGGAGAAGGTTAGGGTCCTGCCCTCTGTCAGGGAAAATTTAATATTTTCCAAGAATCGGCTCCAAGTTAGCGGTTCTCTGTAGGAGGCAAAGAGTTTCTGAAAATCGGCATCGTTAAGCGCAGTGCGTGCTTGCCGCACAGAATCTTTATCCTGGCCCAGCAATAGGGAGTCAATATCCACTGCAGAATCGGCAATCTGCCACGCCGCGCTAAGGCTTTTATCATGGCCAATGCGCCCGCCTTCGATGCGGGGCTGGCGCGCTGCTAGGGGATTACTGAGACCAATTTCATCGAGCACGCGTACCTCAAGCGGTGCATTCATAGAGGTAAGACCGAGGCTAAGAAAATACACTGTGGGAGGATCGGAGCGATCCGGATCCGCAGGCACCGTCGTCCACGATGGCTGGCCCCCTTCCTTGATATAGCGGAAGGTCATGGCATCACCGGCCACCAAGTCCTGCACCGCTTTTTCGTAGTCATTCATCAAGTCCATACCCAGGAAATCCTCGGCACGGCGAGGTGGTTCCTGCCGGTTGGTGATAGCGGTCCAATAGTCCCGCTCATCCACAATAGTAAGCTGCCCAGCGTATGCAGCGCGGTCTACTGGGTGGCCATGCACGACAATCGCGAGGGCCCACACCGCACAGAATACGGCCGCCCACCAGGTTCGTAGATTAACTACGAAAATGGGCAGTAGCGCGGCAAAAAGCGGAAGCAGCAACATGCGCCCATGCATAAAATCGCCACCCACGCGCACAACATACAAAGCGTGCAGCAGCGCGGCGCCCAGGAAGATATAGACCACAGTCTGCATCGAGCGCAGCGCAGGCGGGCGAAAATCGGTTTTCCATAGCGCCGCTACCGCCAGCACGATGAGCGGGAGGTACAGCGCGTAGGGCCCCATAAAGTCGCCCAGGTACACAAACCCTTTGCCCCACTCGGAACCAGCCGCGGATTTCGCAACGGCGGTATGCGGCGTAAGCAGGCCGTAGTAGCCCATGCGAAAGATTTCATACGCCAGCGGCAGGGGCAAGGCGGCGGCGATAACCTTCCACGAACGCGTGCTTACTATGAGCAGAACGCCTACCAGGCCGCCATACAGGGCGAGCTCAGGGCGAATGAGCCATGAGAGCCCCGCCCAGAATGCCAGCCCATACACAATAGGTTTGGGTGGCAACTCCTGCCGCGGTCGTGCCCATGCGATCAGCATCCACCACAAGACGGCCAAGTAAAAAAGGCACAGGCTCCATTCCAAGCCGGAGGTAAAAAGTCCCGCGCTGGTGGCAGGGCCAGATACACTAAGGCCCCTGCCGGAAGGACGATTCCCTTGTGCATGCTTGCCGATGCCCACGTGCCCACCACCATGGCCGCGACCGCCAGGATAAGCCCGAGGTAGATGGCAATCGTTTCGAGTTCAGCACCGCTTACCCACCGCGCCATTAAGATGAGGTATTGCCACAGCGTGGAGGTATTGGCCTCGACGCGCTCACCCATATTGAATACAGGCCCGTTGCCGGCCTCGAGGTTGCGGACGGTGCGCAGGACGATGAGGCCGTCATCGGAGATCCAGCGGCGGGCAAAGCCACCCCACAAAGAAAAAACACCGATAACAAGAACCGAGGCGGATGCGCTCCACAGCGCAATTTTCTTGTTACCGGTGTTAACCACGTGGGGTGAGTATATCAGTTCCCCAAAGATCTTCTAGTTGAACGCAACTATGCCACCGCTGCTTAGACCAATGGCATGATGTAGACGGCCATTGCGATGCAGGCCAGCCAGGCGATGGCGAGGATCTGTAAGGTGCGGTCCCCCAACGCGATTTCTTCCGGTGCCCCGCCCTGGCCGCGGTCCACATCGGCGGCATAGCGCAGGATGGCGATGGTAAACGGCACCATGGAAATCTGGTACCAAACGCCACCAGAGGTTGCGGCATTAGCCAGCTCAAAGCCCCACAGGGAATAGAAGACCACCACGGCGGTGGCCGCTAGCGTCCAGACAAAGCGCAGGTAGGTCGGCGTATAGCCCTGCAAGGATTTACGGATCTTCGCGCCGGTCTTTTCCACCAGCAGGATTTCGGCATAGCGCTTACCGGAGGCCATAAAGAGCGAGCCAAAGGCAGCGACCAGCAAGAACCACTGCGAAAGCTCAATATCGGCGGCCACGCCGCCGGCCATGGTGCGCAGCATGAATCCGGAAGACACCAGCGCAATATCGATGACCGGAATATGCTTCCAACCAAAGCAGTAGCCCAGCTGCAGGGCAATATAAACCGCCATGACGATGGCTAGCTCTAGTCCCGCGGTGGCCAAGAAGGACAGCCCGATGGACAGGGCAACGAGCACCACGGCCATGACATAGGCCACCTTGATGGGCAGCACGCCCGAGGCGATTGGGCGGAAGCGCTTGGTCGGGTGCTCTTGGTCCTCGCGCCAATCCTTGGCGTCATTGATCAGATAGATGGAAGAAGCGCCGAGGCAGAAGACGATGAAGGCCAAGAGGACATCGACAAGCACGCGCCCGTGAAAGAGCGAGTCCGCACCGGCCGCGGCGGGCGCGGCCAGTACGAGGATGTTTTTTACCCACTGCTTCGGGCGCAGGGCCTTGACCATGCCATCGGCCAAATTTTTCGGTGGCTTGCGCTTACGGCCGGTATCGACGCCGGACGTATGCGGCTCCGAATGGAGAAAGTGCTGGTTGCCGTCCTCACTCATGCGTCTTTCCCTTCGTCATTGCCCGCGCGGTGGCAGCGCCAATGGCTGCGCCCGCGACGGTATCGGTTGGATAGTGCACCCCGAGCACCATACGCGATGCCATCATTACCGGCACTCCCACAAGCGGCGCCTTGGAACCCGTCAAGCGGGATAGGCCCACCAAGAAGGCGGTGGTGGAGGTGGCATGCGAGGACGGGAAGGATAGGCGCGAGGGGGTCTTGACCCCAACGCGCACGTAGGAATAATCGGGCCGCTTGCGCCGCACGATTCGCTTGAGAACCACGCTTGCCGCATGCGCGGTAAACGCCGCGGCACCAATCCGAATCCACTCCTCACGGCGCTGCTTGTCCAAGCCGGCCCCTAGGGCCGCGCTGCCCATCCAGCCTAGGGCGTGCTCGCCCAAGTGGCTTAAACCGCGGGCGGCGGGCAGCACTCCCGGCACGTCAAAGGCGGCGTTCTGGATGGACTCTAGGACGCGGGATTCTGCGATAGAAAGTTTATTGGGCATCAAAAACCTTCTTCCAGGAGGACCGCGCGGTCAATTCCGGCAACGCGGAGCGGTATTGCGCGCGCAAGTCATCGAAGTTTTCTTCAATTTCCTTCAGCAGGCTGCGGGTTTCGACGATGAGCTCCTTGGCCAGATCCCGGTCACGCTTGCGGAAGGCCACGCCCGTGCCACCCGCCGTGGATACGGTGGCAGAATCAAGACGGGAGAGGGTGAACCAACGCGCTTCTTCTGGGGTGAGGTTCAACTGCGGTGCCGCGTGGTGCGCTGGGTCCTCCTTGCTTAGCAGGTGCTTAAGACCCTTTGCCGCCCATGGCAGCTTCTTGACCTTGGCCAAGCGCCCGCCCACATTGCGGGTGGGAACGCCCGGCGCGCCGGTCGGCGCCGGCAACTGATCTGCAGATTCGATGATGACCGCATCCGAGTAGTTCTTGCGGATCTCCGCAATGCGCGGCAGCGAGGTATCCAAGATATCGAAGAGGTGATCCGGCCCCGCCAGGAAGTCCTTCATGGCCTCGATTTGGATGGCCATGGTGGAGTATTCCATGCACATGGTGTGCTTGAGCGTGGACTTAAAGATGGACTTGGTAATGCCGGATACCGCGCCATCGTGGTACAGCGAAGCCACAATCAAGCGGTTGCGCAGGTGGAAATAGGCCTGCCAGTCAATGGCATCGTCCTTATCCGCCCAGGCCATGTGCCAGATGGCCGCGCCCGGCCAGGTCACCGTGGGGAAGCCATTGCGGGCTGCGCGCAGGGAGTACTCGGTATCGTCCCACTTGATAAACAGCGGCAGTGGTTGACCGTTAGTCTCTGCAACCACGCGCGGGAACAGGCACATCCACCAGCCGTTATATTCCACGTCTACGCGGCGGTGCAGCGCGCGGGAATCGTACTTCTTTGGATCCACATGGGTTTCTGGCGTGCCGATGGCGCGCAGTGGGTACTTGGCAAAGTCGTGGTCGTACACGGCGTGCGGCGCGGCGCCCCACATGAAATCGGAGCGGTTGACCTGCTCACCGGTGGTGCGCAGCTGAGAGCGCTCCTGCAGGTTGAGCATCTGCCCGCCGACGATGATCGGCTTTTCCGCATAGCGTGCTGCCTGCACCGCGCGCAGCACGGAGTCCGGTTCGATGGCGATGTCATCGTCCATGTACAAGATGAAGGGCGAATCCGTATTCTCCAGCGCCTCATACATGATGCGGGAATAGCCACCGGAACCGCCGAGGTTGCCCTGGCGGAATTCGCGGAAGCGCTCGCCAAAGTGGGCTACCGCCTCGTCGTAGCCGGGCTCATCGGCCGGGTGCTGGTTGCCTTGGTCCGGCATGAGGACAAAGTCAATGATCTCATCCACCACGGGATCTTCTGCCAGCGCCTGCAGTGCGGCAACGGCATCCGTGGGGCGGTTGAAGGTGGGAATGCCGACGGCGACGCGCTTTTCGGAGGGCGCAATCTCGGTGCCATCGGGAAGCGTCTGCGCCGCCGGGGCCTGCGGGGAGCACCACGCCGCATCCGACACCGTGGTTTCCTTTTCCGCGGTGATATCAAACCACAGCCAGCCGCCGTCCTCGAAGTTTTTGAGCGGCAGCTCAAATTCGTGGTGGCCCGTGCCCACGAGGTGGTTGGCCACGGAGATACGCTGACCATCCTGCTTGGAACGGTACAAAGAAACGTTGGCCTGGCCCTCGATCTCCAGGCTTAGGACCACCGAGCGCAATTGGGACCAGCGGCGCCAGTAAGAGGCCGGGAAGGCGTTGAAGTAGGTTTCAAAGGAGGCTTCTTCGCCGGCCGGGATGGTCACGGCGGTGCGGTTTGTCCAGCTCAAGCGCTCGCGGTTTTGCTCCGCCTCGATGAGGTAGAGCATGCGTACGTCAAAGGGTTCGCCGCGCTTGGGCAGCAAGATTCGCTGCAGGGGCTCATAGGCCGAGGTGTTGTTGGCAGTCACGATTGCTTCGATTCTCCAAACGATTTAAACAGTAGTCAGCGACCTAGCGTAGTTGCTTTCGCGCGACTGCTCGGGTTTACACGCGGACAATATAAGAAGGGCCGAGGAATTACTCCTCGGCCCAGGGTTAATGGGGCACCTTATGCATTCACGCGCTCGGTTACCGGGTCGATACCCAGCTTGTTCAGCATGTAGTAGACGCGGGCCTCTAGGTCATCGGCAAGCTCGCGGGCCTGCTCAACGGTCTCAGCCGGGGCGATGTCCCAGATCTTGATGTCCTTGCCGGCCTCATCGCGCTCGACCTCGCGGCCCAAGTAAACGATGTAGTCCGGCATGGCCACGGTCCGCACCTCTTCGAGGTACTTCTTAGGCGCTTGGCCCATGCCGCGCTCGCTCATGACGTGGGCCAGGTGGCCATTGCCGTCATTTTCCGGGTGAGCTACGGCGGTATCGACGTAAAGCGCCTCCCCCGCGTGCTTTTTGGTGAGGTCCGCGGCGGCCTTTGCTAGGGCATGGTTATCGCCCGCGGCGAAGCGAACGTGGATGCGGTGGGCACCGAAGAACTCGCGTACCTCGCGCTCTACCAGCACGGGGATGAATTCCACGAGCTCGGCGTTGGCGGTGTGCTTGGCGATGACCTCGTCCAACTTCGCATCGATTTCAGCACGGGTATATCCGTGACCGTACTTGGTGTGCAGGTCGTGACGGAGGGTTTCAAACTGGTTCATTGTTATCCCCTTTCCTGGATTCTTTCCCCGTTTGCTTGTTGTTAACTTAAAGTTAACCTTACAACACAGTGTGACATCCGTCAATTAGTTGGTCATAACCCAATAGTTAGCTCTCCCGTGGAGCAAGTTACGCGTGGGGCGCACTGGGCTATAGACTCTGCCTTTGATGATCCTGCTCATTGATAATTACGACTCGTATACCTTTAACCTCGCGCACCTCATCGCCGAGGTCTCCGGAACCGAGCCGCTCGTCGTTCCCGCGGGCGAGGCCACCGGCATCCCAGAGCGCTTGCGCGCCGGCGAGTTCAGCCACGTGGTTATCTCCCCTGGCCCCGGAACCCCGGAGGAAGACAACGACTTTGGCATGTCCCGCCGAGTTATCGATGCGGCCGCCGCAGCGCGGATTCCCCTGCTCGGCGTCTGCCTTGGCCACCAAGGCTTGGCGATGCTCGCCGGCGCCCGCATAAGCCGCGCACCCGAACCGCGCCACGGTTTTGTCTCCACCATTAGCCACTCCGGCGAGGGAATTTTTTCCACCATTCCGCAGGACTTTCAGGTGGTGCGCTATCACTCGCTGCATATTGAGCCGGCCCCCGGCATCACCGTGCACGCCCGCAGCGAGGACGGCACCGTCCAGGCCCTCAAGGTCGATGGCCTGCCGCATTGGGGCGTGCAATTCCACCCCGAATCGGTGCTCACCCAGCACGGCGCGACTCTGCTGCGCAATTTCCTCGGCGGTTTTCGCCTGCTCCACCGCGATGTCCCCGGCGCGATTGACTGCCCACGAGTCTTCGCGGCGCTGCAGGCAGACGGCAATGACGCCTTCTTCCTGGACTCCGCCGATGCGCGCGGGCGCTATAGCATTCTTGGCGATGCCACCGGTCCGCTTAGCCAATCCTTTCGCTACCGGCTTGGCGAAGCCCCCGATATCCTCACCGCCCTCGAGCGCGAGCTATCCACGCAGGTCTTTGACGCGCCGGATTTGCCGTTTACCGGCGGGGTGGTAGGTTTCCTCGGCTACGAATGCGCGCAGCTTACCCTGCCCATCCAGCTGCGCCACCGCTCGCCGTATCCCGATGCCTACTTCATCCGGCCGCAGTCCTTCCTTATCTACGACCACCACCGGCAAATGGCGCACCTATGCTGCCTGGATGGCGACGGCGCGCAGGGCCTTCTCGACCGGTTGGAGGCAGCCTTGGAGGGCGGGCAGGTGGGAAACGAGGGGGCATCGGCAAGCGCGGGCGCCTGGCGCGCCACCGACTACCTTGACCGAATCCAGCGCGCCCAAGAGCTCTTGCACGCTGGGGAAAGCTACGAGGTATGCCTGACCGATACCTATACCGCGCAGGCCACCGGCGATATTTATGCTGCGCTGCGCCGGCACAACCCGGCACCGTACGCGGCGCATCTGGTCTTCGACGGCGTGGAAATCTGCAGCGCCTCGCCCGAGCGTTTCCTTAGCGTGCGCGATAACCGCGTCGAGGCCAAGCCCATCAAGGGCACCATTCCAGCCCACCAGGACCCCGCGCTGCTTCGCGATGACCCCAAAACCCGCGCCGAGAACCTCATGATCGTGGACCTTTTGCGCAACGATTTATCCCGCGTGTGCGAGCCCGGCACCGTGCGCGTTCCGGGGTTGATGAACGTGGAAAGCTATGCCACCGTGCACCAGCTCGTCTCCACGATCACCGGCCAATTGCGCCCCGGCGCCACCGCGCTCGACGCCATCCGCGCCGCCTTCCCGCCCGGTTCTATGACCGGCGCGCCGAAGCTGCGCACCTGCGAGATTATCGATGCCCTCGAGGCAGGACCCCGCGGCGTCTATTCCGGCATCGTGGGCTACCTCGGGTATTCCGGCGAGGCTGATTTCAGCGTGGTCATCCGCACCGCGGTGCGCGCGGGTTCCGAGGTCACCGTCGGCGCCGGCGGGGCCATCGTCCTCGATTCCGATCCCGCAGCCGAGCTGGCCGAAAGAAACCTCAAGGCCCAATCGGTCCTCGGGGCGTGGTCATGAGCTCCTATATCTGGCGCGACGGCGCCTTCATCCCCTGCACCCCACCGGCTATCCCCTGCGCCGTGGCCGATTCTTGGCGGCATTCGCAAGGCCGCACGCACGGTCTCCACCTGCACTTGGAGCGCTTCGAATCCGCCGCCGGGACCTTGCCCGCAGGCTTCGTTCCCGCCATGCTGGAGCTGCTTTCAGGCGGCGAGCTCTTTCCCCGCATTGCCCTCATAGCCGACGAGCTATACCTCGATATCCGGCCCGCACCGGCTCCGCGCGCCCACACGCGCCTTACCTACGTTAAGGCCCGCGATCCCCGCGTGCAGCCTCTCATTAAAGGCCCGGACTTGCCCGCCCTGGCCGCCTACCGCAGCCGGTATCAGGAAAGCGGCACCGATGACACCGCGATTGTCGATGCCCACGGCGCCATCGCAGAAACCACCACCGGCGCGCTCATCGCCTGGGACGGCGACACGCTCCTGCTTCCCACCGACGTGCGCCTGCCCAGCGTGACCCTGCGCCAGGTCCTGCACCGCTGCAAAGAATTGGGGATTTCCACCGCGCAGCGCCCGTTGACCCCAGCACTCGCTGCGGAATGTCCCCTGTGGTTTATCAACTCGCTGCACGGCATTAGCCCCGTCAGCTCCATACACACACCACACGACACCATCACTCCACCGCCGCACCCGGAGGCCGCAATCTGGCAAAACTGGTGGTGGCAGGGTTTTAACCCCGAAACCATGGGTGAACACTACACATAACACTCAACACAACACTCAACATGTGCAGTGTTGTGTTGAGTGTTGAGTGTTGTGTTGGTGTTGTGTTGAGTGTTGGGTGTTCACGCCGCGCTTTCCTTTAGCTCCGGCAGATCGCGGCCTTTTAGCTTTGGCCTCGCAACGCACGTTTCAATTCGCGGCCAATAATGGTGCGCGCGATCAATGCATCCGAAATAATCCCGCCCATCTGGACGAACGGATGGACCTGGCCCTTAAATTCGATAGAGCTTACTACATTCCCCGCATTGAGCATTCGTTCAACGTAGTCACTTACCTCAGAGACCAACGGATCAAGTTCACCGGTGATTACTGTCGCTGGGGGTAGCCCCGCCAGATCGCCATTCCTGCCGGGTGACATGCGAATATCCGTGCGGTCTGCAGTGCCCGCATAAGAATCATAAAAGTAATTAAGGCGCCACCGGGTGAGGTAGTAGCCGTCGCTAAACTCCGAATGGGATCGCGTGTCAAAGGTGGATAAATCCATGACGGGATAAATCAGCACCTGATGCGCCAGCTGATCGCGCAGTTCTTGTGCGATTACCGCTGCGATATTGCCGCCTGCGCTGTCTCCGCCCACGGCAACACGCATTGGATCGATACCGATCCCCAATTCTCCTTGCAGGACCCCGTCTACTACCGCACGGCAATCATCCAACGGTGCTGGGAAGGGGTGCTCCGGTGCACGGTGATAGTGCACGCTGATACACATAATTCCCGATTCTGCGGCAATATCACGCACCGTTGTATCCGTCGTCTCTAAATCCCCAAGTACCCAGCCGCCTCCGTGGAAGAAGATGAAGGCAGGTTCGGCTGGCTGGGCATCGGAAAGCTCCAGCCCCTCCGGGATATAAACCCGCACCGTGACACCGCGCACCGAGGTCTCATGCACGGAAGCCATCCGGGATTTCTTGCCCCACGCCGCTGCTGTCTTCAGCTGGGCAGCACGGTTTTCTTCTGGGGTACGCGTATCTAGCTGTGGGGCATCCTTGTTTAAGTCGAGGAACTTTTGGGCTTCGGGCTGAATGAACACCATGAAAATACTTTCCAGTGCTGCACCTATTGGGCAATGCGAGCACTCATGATCGCGGGCTTAAGTAGCGGAAAGGCCCGCCGGGTGTTCCGGCAGGCCTTCTTTGCTTGCTGCTTTTTCTTATCGGGAATGCGCGTTGCGCGGCTGCGCAGTTTCAAATGCTCCTGGAGCCGATCCGGGGACATCTTCCACATGCTGCGGTCCGCATGCCCGGGCTTGGTGTATTTCTTGCGTTGAGCCATGCCGTCACCTCCTAACCTGTGAGGTGACTAAGCATAGCGTGCCCAGGGCGGATTAGCAGCTCTTAGTGCCCGCGCTCTTGCTCGATGGCCTTGCCCTCGTTCCAGAAGGGGACGAGCTTGTTATCGAATAGGGACAGCGCGGCGCCGATGGCCATGTGCATATCCAAGTACTGGTAAGTACCCAGGCGGCCACCGAATAACACCTTGTTCTCCTTGGCTTCTTGGGCGGCTAGTTTGCGGTATGCCACCAGCTTGGAGCGATCCTCCGGAGTGTTGATGGGGTAATACGGCTCATCGCCCTTATCGGCAAAGCGCGAGTACTCCTTCATGATGACCGTCTTATCGGAGGGGTAGCGGTCCTTACGCTCCGGGTGGAAGTGGCGGAACTCGTGGATGCGGGTGAAGTCCACGTCGGCATCGTTGTAGTTCATCACCGGGGTGCCCTGGAAGTCACCGGTGTCGAGGACCTCGAGGTCGAAGTCCAAGGTGCGCCAGCCGAGCTCGCCTTCGGCAAAGTCAAAGTATCGGTCCAGCGGGCCGGTGTAGATAACGGGGGCATCTGGGGACTCGGCGCGCAGGTCCTCGCGGACATCGAACCAATCGGTATCCAGGCGGACCTCGATGTTTTCATGATCCGCCATATTTTCTAGCCATGCCGCATAACCATCGACGGGCAGGCCTTCATAGGTGTCGTTGAAGTAGCGGTTATTGAAGGTGTAGCGCACCGGCAGGCGGGTGATATTGCTGGCCGGCAGTTCCTTGGGGTCGGTCTGCCACTGCTTGGCGGTGTAGTCGCGGATGAATGCCTCATAGAGCGGGCGGCCGATAAGCGCGATGGCCTTTTCCTCCAAGTTCTTGGCCTCATCCGCAGAGAATTCGCCGGCTTGGTCCTTGATCAATTCGCGGGCCTCATCGGGCGAGTAGTAACGGCCGAAGAATTGGTTGATTAGCCCCAGCCCCATGGGGAATTGGTAGGCGGTGCCATCGTGCATGGCAAAGACGCGGTGCTGGTAGTCGGTGAAATCGGTGAACTGGTTGCAGTACTCCCACACGCGCTTATTAGAGGTGTGGAAGAGGTGCGCGCCGTATTTGTGTACTTCAATTCCGGTGGTGGGTTCCGCCTCGGAGTAGGCATTGCCGCCCAGGTGCTCGCGGCGCTCAACAATGAGCACCTTCTTTCCCAGCTGGCTAGCGGCCCTTTCCGCAACGGTCAGGCCAAAGAATCCGGAACCAACAACGATGAGGTCATAAGAAGTCATGGCTTCCACTTTATTGCACTCCAGAGGGGAACACGGGTCATCGGCGTGTCGCAACAAGATTCACAGTTGTCACACTCGTAGCATCACTATCAACTGTTAACTTTTGGCTACCGTTTTTACAGCTACATCGGCACTTACTCAACCCAGGGAGAATAGAGTGAAGCAACGACGTCGACTAGTCCCCACGAGGTCAACGTGGACCACACCCGTCATCGCGACGGTTTCCTCCATTGCCCTCGTCATGGCGGCCGCATTCGGCGGCCAGCAGGTCCTTAAAACCCAGGACTCCGGTTCTGGCGGACCCATCGAGGTGAAAAACGCCTCAGAAAGCTTTAGTAACGCCGACTCCGTCGTCGTTGATGATCCCGCCGTAGCAGCGCAAGGCGATGGCGAGGGCCCACGTGCCGTCAAGCACTTCCACCGCGACGAGGCGTTCAACATGTTCGCCGTGACCTGGGAGGGCAAGCGCGACGTGCACTCCTTCGTCCGCTCCAAGCAGGAGGACGGCTCCTGGAGCGAGTGGTTCGATATGGATGCCATGAACTACGGTGATGGCAAGAACGGTACCGAGCTTATTTACGTGGGCGATACCAACGATGTGCAGGTATCCATGGCCAATGTAGACCTAGTAACCGGTTCCAACCTGGATGACGATGCTGAGTTGCCCGATAAAGCAGCCGGCGCTGCGGATGCCAACCGCGCCGCCTCACAGCCTTCTAACGTCGGCGATATCGCCCCTGTAGCTGATAAAAACAACACCGACCGCACCACCGTGTCGGACCTGGATGCCGTCTTTATGGACGGCAATGCCCAAGAAGGCCAAGCCATCGAACCTACTGCTGCCACCGATGGCATGCCCAAGGTAGTGTCCCGCTCTGGGTGGGGCGCCGATGAATCCAAGCGCTGCCAACAGCCCACCTACGATGACGGCATCAAGGCGATGACGCTGCACCACACCGCGGGCTCCAATAACTACACCCCGGCACAGGCTGCCGCACAGGTTCGCGCTGCCTACGAGTACCACGCCCAGAATCTGGGCTGGTGCGATATTGGATACAACGTGCTCGTGGATAAGTTCGGTACCATCTACGAGGGCCGCTACGGCGGGCTGGACAAGGCCGTCCAGGGCGCACACGTTGGTGGCTTCAACTCCCATAACTGGGGTATTTCCATGATTGGCAACTACGAAATTGAGGAGCCATCACAGAAGATGCTGAACTCGGTGGCAGAAATTGCCGGGTGGAAGGCAGCAATTTCCGGCATCGATCCCACGGGCACCGCTACCCTGACCTCTGGCGGCTTTGGCGGCTCCCGCTTTCCAGCCGGTGCGCAGGCAACCGTGCCTGCCTTCAGCGGTCACAATGATTTCCACTACACCCAGTGCCCGGGTCGCTACACCGTGCAGCACTGGGACGAGATCCGCAAGAACACCAAAAAGAAGTACGACGCTGTTAAGGCTGGCGGTAACTCCGCAGCAATGAACTGGGATAAGAAGTCGCCATCGAGTGGCGGCGATCATTCCACCTCGGGAGATACCACCTCTTCCATCGCTGGTGTCGATGTCCCAGTATCGACCATCCAGGCCTTGGCTGGCATCGCCGCCACCGTGTTCGGCGTCTTGGTTGCCAATGACCGCGTAGCGCAGCCGGATGCCGATAAGAAGGTTGCGGGTGAGCTTACCGTCGGCGAGATTCCGAAGATCGTCAACAAGGTTGTGCAGCTTTCTAATAACGAAGGCCTCAAGGAATCCTGGACCTCCGTCCTGAACGCCTTTGGCCCAGTCTTGGGTCTCGCCGTTGGCGGACCGGACACCACCGATTCCGGCAAGATTATGTACCAGCTCTTCAAAAACGGTGTGGTCCTCTCCTCTGAGGACTCTGGTGCAAAGGCCTTGACCGGAGAGATTGCCAAGAAGTGGGCGGAAGGCGATAACGCTTCCAAGCTAGGGCTGCCCACCACAAACGAGATGAAAGACGGCAAGGAGATCCGCGTCCAGTTCCAGGGCGGCGAGATTGTCTACAACATGGATACCGAAAAGGTAGACATTTACACCGACTAGCCTCCCCGTGGAGCGGGAGTTAGAACCAGCGCTCCAAAACCTTCGCCACGCCCGCCTGGTGGTTGGCCACGGTGACCGCATCAGCGGCCGCCTTCACCGCCGGGAGGGCGTTTTCCATTGCCACCCCGCAACCGGCCCAGGTGAGCATCTCAATATCGTTGGGCATATCCCCAAAAGCAATGGTCTCTTCCTGCGCTATCCCATGCTGCTTAGCCAACCACTCCACGCCGCGGCGCTTGGTGACATTGGGGGCCGCGACCTCTAATACACCCTCCTGCATGGAATAGGTAATATGCGCCAGCTCCGGATCAATATGTGGAGCAATCAAGTCGTAGAGTTCCGGCGCAGAATAATCCGTATTGCGGATAAGCAGCTTGACCACTGGCTGCGCCACCAGTTCGCCCACGCTCACCACGCCAAAGCCCTCAAAGAGGGCATTTTCGGAGTAGTGAGGGTCGACCACGAAGAGCTGATCGGGGGCATCGGCAAGCGAACCGCCCGCCCGCTCTGCGCCAAAGCCAACCGCGCCGAGGACGCGCTGCGCTACCGTCACCACCTCTTCTAGCGCGTCTGGATAAAGCTCCCGCGCGGATAGCACGCGGTCTTCCGCGGAATCATAGAGCACCGCCCCATTTGAGGTCACGCATACCGGGCGCACCGTGAGCTGCTCCAGCACCGGCTCTATCCAGCGAAAGGGCCTGCCGGTGGACAAAGCAAAATAAGCACCCTGCTGCACCGCCCGCGCCACTGCGTCGCGGTTGCGACGCGGGACGCGATGATTGCGGTCCAGCAGGGTGCCGTCAATATCACTCGCGATGAGCCGAGGGGCCCGGGTAGGGAAAGTATCCATACCCGCGAGTTTACTTCAGGACTTAGAAGTCCAACTCATCCTCATCGGAGTCTTCCCAGTTCAAGGAACGCTTGATAGCGCGCTTCCATTCACCGTAGAGGTAATCTACCTCTTCTTGCTCCATCTTGGGCTTGAATACGGTGAGGTCACCGCGCTGGGTATCCAGGATGCTGAGGTCTTCCCAGAAGCCATTGTCCAAACCGGCAGCAACAGCGGCGCCGGTTGCGGTGGTCTCAATGTTCTTCGGGCGGTGTACCTCAACGCCCAAGATGTCAGCCTGGAATTGCATGAGCAGCTCGTTGGTGGTCATGCCACCATCCACGCGCAGCTCGGTGATTTCCACACCGGAGTCCGCCACCATGGCATCTGCCACATCGCGGGTCTGGTAAGCGGTTGCCTCGAGGACGGCGCGGGCCAGGTGTCCACGGTTGGCAAAGCGGGTCAGGCCCACGATGACGCCGCGGGCATCGGGACGCCAGTGCGGGGCGAAGAGGCCGGAGAACGCCGGAACAATGTAAACGCCACCATTGTCCTTGGTCTCCCGAGCCAGGTTCTCAATGGCAGAGGAATTAGGAATGAGCTGCAGGTTATCGCGCAGCCACTGCACCAAGGAGCCACCCATGGATACGGAGCCTTCCAGTGCGTATACGGGGCGCTCGCCCTCGCGCTGGAAGCAGACGGTGGTCAGCAGACCGTTATCGGAGAACTTCGGGGTGGTACCGGTGTTCAGCAGCAGGAAGAGGCCAGTGCCGTAGGTGTTCTTCGCGGAACCAGCACGGAAGCAGCCTTGACCGAACATAGCGGACTGTTGGTCCCCCAGGATGGCGCGAATAGGTACGCCGGCGAGGGAACCGCGCTCCCGAACGGTACGGAAATCACCCAGGGACGGGCGAATCTCCGGCAGCATGGACATCGGGATGCCCATTTCCTTGCACAGTTCTTCGTCCCACTCCAGCTTTTCGATGTCCATGAGGAGCGTACGCGAAGCGTTCGTCACGTCCGTTGCGTGCAGCGCTTCCATATCGCCGTCTCCCTCGGCACCGCCGGTCAGGTTCCACAGCAGCCAGGAGTCAATGGTGCCGAAGAGCAATTCGCCCTTTTCAGCGCGCTCGCGGACGCCATCGACATTGTCGAGGATCCACTTAACCTTCGGGCCGGCGGGGTAGGAATTGATCAGCAGGCCGGTGCGGCGGCGCCACTTATCCGGGCCCTCTTCACCAGCCAGTTCCTTACAGATAGCGGAGGTGCGGGTGTCCTGCCAGACGATGGCGTTGTAAACGGGCTCGCCAGTGTCCTTATCCCACACAACGGTGGTTTCGCGCTGGTTGGTGATACCGACGGAGTCGATATCTTCTACTGTTATATCGCCATTGGCCAAAGCCTCCCCCACAGCACGGCGGGTGTTGCTCCAGATCTCCTGCGGGTCGTGTTCTACCCAACCCTTTTCTGGGAAGATCTGCTCGTGCTCGAGCTGGCCCACGGATACCTGATCGCCATCGTGGTCGAAGATGATGCAGCGGGTTGAGGTGGTTCCCTGGTCAATAGCTGCGACGTATTTCTTATCACTCATGTGTCTAATTTCTCCTGTTTAGGGTTGGATTAAAGCGCAATGGACAGTAGACCAACGGCGACGGCTGAAAGCAGCGGGCCAACAATCGGCACCCAAGCATAGCCCCAATTAGCGCTGCCCTTGTCCTTAATGGGCAGGACGAAGGCGTACATCAAGCGTGGACCCAAGTCACGGACCGGGTTGATGGCGTATCCCGTAGGCGTACCCAGGGACAGACCGACGGCGACAACAACGAACGCCACACCGAAGTAGCTCAGTGGTCCCAGCTCGCCGCCGGCAGGGCCGAAGGCGATGAACATCAACAATACGGAGGTGGCAATGAACTCGGTTACCGTATTCCAGCCATTGTGTGGGTGAGCGGGGGCAGTGAAGAAGATCCCCGCTGTTTCAGAATTGGCACCGGTGACATTGCCCTCTTCGTCGTAGTTATTCGCATCGAAGAGCTGCTTGAATGCGGCCCATGCCAGGAAAGCACCGAGCATAGCACCCAGGATTTGGCCCAGTACGTAGAACGGAACCAAGTTCCATTCGAGCGAACCATTGAGCGCGAGCATAAGCGTTACCGCAGGGTTCAAGTGACCGCCGGTTGGGTCAGCGACGCTGGCGCCGACGAAGACGCCCATGCCCCAACCCAAGGCGATGACAATCCAGTCGGAGCCACGGGCACCCGAAGTGCGGAGGTTTACCAGCGCACACACGCCGTTACCAAGAAGCATCAGCAACGTGGTGCCGATAAACTCCCACAAAAATGCGTCAGATCCAGCCATTAGCGCCTCCCCTTATCCTTGAGTCTCGGTCGGACGAGCGGAGCCAGCGCGGACCAGAATGTCGTTAGCTTCGCGGTCGGTTACTGCTGCCTCGGCAGCCAGCTCGGCCTCGGTGTGCTTGGTGAAGGTATCCACCTCGAGCTGCTTGTCTTCTTCGCTCCAATCCAGCAGCGGAGCAACGAAGTCCGCAACAGCAGGAGCTGCGTTGACGCCACGGTCACCGAACTCGATGGCAACGCGGAGGCGACGGGTCAAGATATCGTCCAAGTGCAGCGCGCCCTCATGGGTGACGGCGTAGCGCACTTCAGCCCAGAGGTAGGACTCTGCGCCAGGAACGGGCTCGAGCAAGGACTCATCATCCTGCGCAGGAGCCAGAACCTCGCCCAAAAGCGATCCGTAGCGGCCAAGCAGGTGCTCGATGAAGTCCTCGCTCAGGTTGTAGCGGCGGGCCAAGGTAGGAATCTGGTTGGCCAGTGCGTGGTAGCCGGCAGCACCCAGGATCGGGGTGTGCTCGGTAATGGACTCCGGCACCTTGCCGCCGAGTTCTTCCACGGCCAGGTCAACTGCATCCTTACCGATGACGCGGTAGGTGGTGTACTTACCGCCGGCAACGGACACCATGCCTGGGGCTACGCGAGCCACGGCGTGGTTGCGGGACAGGTTGGTGGTGGAGTCAGACTTACCGGACAGCAGCGGGCGCAGACCGGAGTAGACACCGACGATGTCATCGCGGGTAATCTGGCGGCGCACGCGCTGGTTGACCTGATCCAGGATGTAGTCAATATCCGCCTTGGTGGGGGCGGGATCCGGAAGGGACAGTCCCTTTTCCCAATCGGTATCGGTGGTACCGATGATCCAGTAATCGCCCCATGGAATGACGAAGAGGACGGACTTTTCGGTCACGAAGCACAGTGCTGCTTCTGCATCCAGGGCATCCTTAGGCACAACGATGTGCACACCCTTGGAAGCGTGAACGGTGAACTTGCCTTCCACGCCGGCCAGCTCCTGGATCTTGTCGTTCCAGACACCGGTGGCGTTGATGAAGACCTTACCGCGTACGGTGGCCTCGCGGCCGGTGGCGGTATCGCGGACCTTGGCGCCAACTACGCGGCCGCCGCGATCCTTGTCAAAGCCGATGACCTCGGTATTGGTGCGCACATCGGCGCCGTACTCAGCGGCGCTGCGCAGCACGGTCATGGTGTGGCGGGCATCGTCCACCAAGGTGTCATAGTAACGCACGCCGCCGACGATGGCGTCTTCCTTCAGGCCCGGGGTGACCTTGAGGGCGCCCTTGCGGGTGAGGTGCTTTTGCATCGGCACGCTCTTTGCACCACCCATGAGGTCATACAGGGTAAAGCCGCCGAACATCATGACGCGCTCCCATACGTGGTGGGTGAGCGGGAAGATGAACTTCAGCGGCTTGACTAGGTGGGGAGCCAACGTGGACATGTTGAGCTCGCGCTCCTTCAGGGACTCTGCCACGAGGCGGAAGTCAAACATTGCAAGGTAGCGCAGGCCACCATGGAACATCTTGGAAGAGCGGGAAGAGGTACCTGCGGCGAAGTCGCGGGACTCCAGCACTGCAGTCTTCAAACCGCGGGTTGCTGCATCTAGTGCCGCGCCGGCACCTACGGAGCCACCACCGATGATGACGACGTCATAGTCTTCATCCGCGTAGCCATTCCACACATTTTCAAAATATTCGGGGTTAAAGGATTGGTTGCTTTGCTGGGTCATTAGAGACCGCATCTCCTTCCTTGGTGCTCATGTGTGCTTGCTCCGACAAACAATGAATGAGATGGCGTAAGCACAGCTAAAAGCAGGTTTTGGATGATTCATGATGGCGACTATTGCACTCTGAAAAATAGAGCCAATATCTCCTATCTCCTATGCTAGAGGTCACCGGTTAAACATTCACTAGAGGTTTCTCACACGTAACTTCCGGCCCCGTAAGCAGTCAATTTCCACCCTTTGCTTAGACACCCAAAAGGAAAACCACCCCCTCGCGGGGGTGGTAACGCCAACGTTTGCGCCCGGCTAATCTTTTTGTAGCCGGGCCATCGCTTCCAAAACCTCGGACATACCTGCGCGCTCGGCAGAATACGTGACAGCCTGCGCGTCCTTGACCACCTCGATGGGCGCGGTCTCTAGGGCAACGACCGGGATGTGATTCAAAAAGTCTTCATCCCCCGGCTCATTACCAAAGACCAATGCCTCGCTCGGCTTGGCTTCCAAATCATCCAGGATACAGTCCACACCGGCGGCCGCCGTGGCGGAGGTGACCTTCATCGCTTCCTTGTCCACGAGCGGCTTTTCGGCCTGCTCATCAAGCTGGATACGCCACACCGCCTGCGGGACATCGATATCCGCATCGCACGAAACCACGATGAGCACTTCAGCTGCGGGATAGATGTTTTCTAGCGCCGCTTTCAACCGCGGGGTCAGGGCGTCGTCTTCCCAGTTCATCGTGCTTTGGTGCGCCACCACTACGCGCGGAATATCAGAAAACTGGGCCTTGAGCCGGTGCGGCAGGCGGGAAACGATCAGGCGCGATTGGGTCGCCGCGGCGAGCAGTCCCTGCTCTACCACGGATCCTTCCCAGATCTCTTTGCTGCTTGCGGCAATAGAGGCCTGGGCTTGCGCCACATCGGACTTCAATTGCGCCATGACATCGGCGACCTTATCCCGGCCTTCATCCAAGCCTCGGGTCGCCTCTTCCACCACGGCATTGAGGTTGGTCTTGACCCACTCCAAGGTATCGGCCGCGATGTGCTTCTTTTCTTGCACCTCATCGCCTTCGTGCGCTTCCTGGCCTTCCTTACCTTTGGCAGAGGCCATGTGGTTGCGCACGAGTTCAACGGTGGAAACGGAAACGCGCTCTTTGAGCCCTACCAGGTCATCTCGCAAACGACGCACCCGGTGCCGCTCCGTTTCCACCTCCGCGTCGCGCGCTTCGGCTTCTTCCAGCGTCGGGGCGGAACCGCCCTTGCGCGCGGGAACCCAATATTCGCCGGCGGGCATCGGGCCGAACTCCGCCTCATAATCCTCCCAAAGCCCTTCTAAGCCCTCCTGCATGCGGCGGCGGATTTCTGCGGTATCGGCTTCTGGATCCCCGGTGGGGTAATACGGCTCGAGCGCGGTAATAAAGACCGGAGTCTTGGTGTGTCCCAAGTTCTTCTTGTGGCCCTTCGTCCACAGGCGCTGCGAACCGAACATCACCTGCGGGACAACCGGCACGCCGGCTTCAAAAGCGATGCGGGATGCGCCGGTTTTCATGCTGCGGATTTCAAAGCTGCGGGAAATCGTGCCTTCAGAAAAGACGCCGACGAGCTCGCCGGCTTCGGCAAGCTCCACCGCCTTGCGCAAGGACTCTTTGCCATCGATGCGATCTACCGGCACGTGCCCCATGGCGCGCAGCAGGGCACCCACGCCCGGGGCACTAAAGATGCTGGCCTTGGCCAGAAAGCGCACCAAACGCTTTTTGCGATAGGCAATGAACGCACCGAAGAGAAAATCCATATACCCGGTGTGATTGCACACGAGGACGGCACCGCCGTCATCAGGAATATTTTCTTCCCCCGACAGGCGCATCTGTAGGCCTTGGGCCAAGGTGAGGCCGCGCCCAATGTGGGTGATTTGGCGGTACAAGAAATTCGTCGCAGCGTTCATGGTGCTCCTTTAGCTTTGCTTCGCAGGCTACTGCGGCGTGAGAACATCCTTGCCCACAAATGGGCGCAAGGCCTCTGGAACAACGACGGAGCCATCGGCTTGTTGGTGGTTTTCCAAAATCGCCACGATCCAACGGGTGGTGGCCAGGGTGCCGTTCAAGGTGGCGGCTACCTGTGTTTTCCCGTTCTCATCACGGTAGCGGGTGGATAGACGGCGGGCCTGGAAGGTGGTGCAATTGGAAGTAGAGGTCAGCTCGCGGTAGGTGCCCTGGGTTGGCACCCACGCCTCGTTATCGAATTTACGGGCAGCCGAAGAGCCCAAATCACCGCCGGCGATATCGATGGTGCGGTACGGCAATTCCATCGCAGCCAGCATTTCCTTTTCCATGTTGAGGAGCTTTTGGTGCATGTCCTCGGCGTCTTCCGGCTTGCAATAGACAAACATTTCTAGCTTGTCGAATTGGTGCACGCGCAGGATGCCGCGCGTGTCCTTGCCGTGGGAACCGGCCTCCCGGCGGAAGCAGGAGGACCAGCCGGCGTACTGCAGAGGGCCATTGGACAAATCGATGATCTCATCCTTGTGGTAGCCAGCCAGGGCTACCTCGGAGGTGCCCACGAGGTAGCGATCATCGGCCGGAAGGTAGTAGATCTCATCGGAGTGCTGGCCCAAAAAGCCCGTGCCGGCCATGATCTCTGGGCGCACGAGGACCGGCGGGATCATCAACTGGAAGCCGGCTTCCCGTGCCTTTTGCGCCGCCAGCATCAGCATTCCCAGCTGCAGGAAGGCGCCATCGCCGGTGAGGTAGTAGAAGCGGGCACCGCCGACCTTCGCACCGCGCTTGACGTCAATGAGCCCCAGGGACTCGCCAAGCTCAAGGTGGTCCTTAGGCTCGAAATCGAAGTGCGGGATCTCGCCTACTTCTTCAACGAGAACAAAGTCATCTTCGCCGCCGGCGGGCGCGCCTTCGACGACGTTATCGATCTTGTACTGCAGCTCTTCCACCGTGGCCTCAGCAGCGGATCGAGCCTCTTCTGCCTCTTTTACCTTGGCTTTCAGCTCATCTGCGCCTTCCAGCAACGCCGAGCGCTCTTCCGGGGAGGCCTGACTAATCTTCTTGCCCAGGGATTTCTGCTGGGAACGCACCTCGTCTGCCTTCTGGATGGCAGAGCGACGCTTCTCATCGGCGGCAAGGAGCTGATCCACGAGCGAGGGGTCTTCCCCACGGGTGACCTGAGAGGCGCGGACAACGTCTGGGTTTTCACGGAGTAGCTTGAGATCAATCACGGGACTGATTCTAGCGCACTGCCATTGCCTTGCCGTGGTAATAACCAGCGAATTATTATGGAATCATGTCCTCCCTAGAATTGCCGGCCCGCGAAATCAGCGATGGCCCCGCCCCCAAGCACGCCCAGTTGCACGATATTCTGGAGGAATTATGTAATACCACCCTCAAACCCGGTGATATCCTCCCCGGTGAGAGACTCCTGGAGGAGACCTACGGTGTCTCCCGCATTACGGTGCGCCGGGCCATTGGGGATCTCGTTGCCGCCGGAAAATTGCGCCGCGTGCGCGGTAAGGGAACCTTCGTTGCCCCCAACCCCTTGGTATCGCGCCTGCATCTGGCTTCTTTTTCTGATGAAATGAGCGCCCAGAACGTGGTGGCTTCCTCCAAGATCCTCAACAGCGGCCGCGCCAGCGCACCGGAGGCGGCCACCAACTTCTTTGGCACCCCTGCCACAGAGGAACAGATTCATTTGCGCCGGCTGCGCTTGGGCGATGGCGAGCCTTATTCCATCGATGACGGCTGGTACAACTCCACCTTTGCGCCGAGCCTGCTGGAAAATGACACCTATAACTCGGTGTACTCGATTTTGGATAAGACGTTTGGTGTCCCCATCACGGACGCGGACCAGACCGTATCCGCCATTGCCGCCAATGAGGAGATTGCGCCGCTTCTCGATGTCCCCGTGGGTTCCCCATTGCTGCACATCGTGCGCTGCTCGCGTTCGGGGGATAAGCCCGTGGAATGGTGTTCCTCGGTCTACCGCACCGATAGGTACCACCTGAATACCCGCGTTTCCCGGGATACCTCAATCTAGAAAAGACCCTGCTTAAGAGGTAAGATAATGGGCCTTATGAAGAAATCACCTGCGTGGCGTTCCGCTGTGGCCGTCCAGATTGCCTTGATCTCAGCAATCGCGGCGGCCGTTTTCATGGGTATCTACGGCATTGTCAGCAACCACGGCTCCAACGGGGCCGATAATACGGCCTCTTCCGAGCAGTCCGCTGAGGGCGGTGCGGGTGGCTCGGGATCCTCCGATCCGAAGACGGAGCCTTTTACCTCCGCTTCCGCTGGGTCCTGCGTGACGTGGGATATCAACGAGGATGGCTCTGCCGCTTCCTTCAAAGAGGTGGAATGCTCGGAGCAGCACCGCTTTGAGGTCTCTACCGTGGAGGATCTCAGCGTCTACCCCACCAGCGAATTCGGCCCAGATGCCTCGCGGCCCGCGCTTACCCGCCAGCACCAGCTGCGCGATGAGCTCTGCGAATCCGCCACAGTGAGCTACCTGCACAGCAAGTGGGATCCGCACGGCAAATACGATATTGCCTCCATTTTGCCGCCGGAATCCGCGTGGGATAACGGTGACCGCACCCTGCTGTGCGGCCTACAGACCACCGATGATCACGGCGTGCCGCAATTGACCACCGGCAACGTCGAGGCCTCCGAGCAGGCCAATCTGGCTAAGCCGGGCGAGTGCTTGGCCATCGATGATCAGCAGGTACCGCACGTCGTGGACTGCGGCCAGCCACACCAGCTGGAGACGGTATCCGTCATCGACTTGGGCAAGAAATTCCCCGACGCGTACCCGGACGGCAAGGAGATGGATAAATTCCTCTCGGATACCTGCACGGCCGCCGCTGAGGATTACTTGGGCGGGGAAGAGCAGCTCTACCAATCCACGCTGCAACCGTTCTGGGGCACCGTATCGGAAGAGTCCTGGAATGGTGGCACCAAGTCCGTGAACTGCTCGCTCGTCCACGCCCGCGATGATGGCGGCTTCTCCTCCATCACTGGTACCGCCACCGGTGGCCGCCAGGCGCTCTCCATCGATGGCAACCCGCCGGAAGAGCGCCCTGAGCGCAACCCGATTCGCGATAATAAGCCGGCGCCGTAAATGTATTCCGTCTCGCAAGAGCGCTTCGAGGAGATGGTCAATGACGCCCTCGATCAGGTGCCCGATGAATTCGTGCGCAAGATGCGCAACCTGGTGATCCTGGTGGAAGAGGAAAACCCCGATAATCCCACCTTGCTGGGACTCTATGAGGGCGTCGCTTTGCCTCGGCGCACATTTGACCACACCGGGTATTTGCCCGATGCGATCTTCATCTATCGCAGCACGCTGCAGCGCTGGGCCACGTCAGAAGAAGACCTGGCCGAACAGGTCAAGGTCACGGTCTTCCACGAGCTAGGCCATTACTTTGGCATGGAAGAACACGAACTGCACCAGCTGGGCTGGGGTTAGAGCTCAATATCGGCCCAGCGGGTAAGCGTCCACTCGCCAAATTTCTTGCCGCGCGGTTCCATGACGGTAAAGCGGCAATTGGGCATATAACCGGTATAGGCAAAGTCCGCATCCGCGCCGGTGGCGTGCTTGGTCACCACCCGGATGGCGGCGCCGTGGCTGACGAGGATGACATCGCGGTCATCGGCAAGCTGCGCCGCAATCTCTTCCAGCGCGGGCTGGAAACGCGAAAGCACGTCGTGGAGCCGCTCGCCGCCTTCCATGGCGGCCTGGCTATCGCCGTAGCACCAGCCGCGCATGGCCGTATCGTGGCTGCGGTGGGCGGCCTCGCTGGCATCGAGCTCCCAATCGCCGGCGAAAATCTCCTGCACATTCGGGATGACATCGATGGGAATGGAAAAGCGCGGCAGGTTCCGCTCCTGCTCAAAGGCGCGCGCCGCCAAGGTGGCGGTCTGCTGCGCCCGCAGCGCAATAGAGCACTTGAAGTCGACCTCGCGATCGCCCACGAAGCCTGCTAGTTCCCGGCCCACCTCCGTGGCCTGGTTGCGCCCCAGATCCGTAAGCTCCGCGCCCGGCGGCCGGGTATCCAGCAGCCGGGAGACGTTGGAATGGGTTTGGCCATGGCGCAGCAGGATGATTCTTCCAGTCATGCGTCCAGATTATTGACCCCTGCGCGCCCTCGCCACCCAGGCATCCGCCTCAGCCAGATCCCGCGGTGGGTGGCCGGCGGGCGACGCGGTGGGCCAAGAGCCCAAAAAGCGCAGTTCCTCCGCCCGCAACCACACCGCGCGCAGGGCCTCAGCAACCGGCTGGTCATCGATATGCCCAATCAGGTCCACATAGAAGCGGTAGGTACCAAAGGTCTGGCGGGTCGGCCGCGACTCGATCCGGGAAAGATCCACCCCACGGTGGGCAAAGTCTTGTAAGGCCCCCACCAGGGTTCCTGGCTGGTTGGGCAGGGTGAAAATGACGCTGGTGCGATCCTGGCCGGTGCGCGCGGTCGGGCGACCCGGCAGGCCCACCAGGACGAAGCGGGTGGCCGCGCCCTGTACGTCGGCCACGCCGCTCGCTTTGGTTTCTAGGCCGAAGATTTCTGCCGCCCGCGCTGGCGCCGCCGCAGCGTCGACCTCCCCGCGCACTACGGCCTGAGCCGCCGCCGCGTTCGAGCTCGCCGGCACGAATTCCACGCCCGGCGCGTTCTCCGCCACCCAGCCGCGAATTTGTTGAAAGGCCACCGGGTGCGTGCTCAGGCGCGTGATGTCTTTCGTTCCCGGCCGGGCCATGATGCTGAAGGTCACGGGGATATCTACCTCCCGGTAAATCTGTACGGGATCGCCTTCTACCAGCGCGTCAAAGGTCGTCGTCACCGCCCCGTCCACGGAGTTTTCGATGGCGACGCAGGCATAATCGGCCTGCCCGGCGCGCACGGCCGCCACCGCCGCCGATGGCGAGTCCACTGGTAGGGTCTCCACAGTCTCCCCGCGCGCTTCCCACTCGGCGGCGAATTTGTGCACGGCGGCCTCCGTGAACGTACCGGCAGGACCTAAGAAAGCGATGGTTGTAGTCATGCCCGTCACCTTAGCCCACTAGACTGGTGCGCCATGGACTTTTCCATAGAACGACTGCGCGCGGATGTGCAGGGCATGGGCCCCGCAGAGCACGGTTTTACCTACCTGGATCTGCAGCGCACCCCCGCCCGCACCGGCCGGCTGCGCGGGTGGGTCCTATCTGCAAAGGATCTCAACGATGTCGCGGGCATGCCCACCACTTTGGGCAATGCCAACCGCACGTACTATCCCGCGGTCAGCGAGCCGTTCATCGCGACATTGGAAAAGCAGGGCGCGATATTCATTGGCAAGTCCTCCACCCCGGAGTTGGGCTTGCGCGTCGATACCGAGCCGGTGGATCTTCCCCACCCCGATAATCCCCTTTATCCAGGACGCACCCCGGGCGGTTCTTCTGGCGGCGCGGCCGTCCAGGTAGCCCGCGGCCTCGTGCGCGCGGCGCAGGCCAGCGATGGCGGCGGTTCCATTCGCGTTCCCGCGGCGGCCTGCGGGGTCGTGGGCTTTAAGCCTGCGGGCAGCAACCTGGGCGCGGAGGGTTTCATCACCCGCACCGTGGCCGATAATGCCTTTCTGCGCGGCCACCGCATGATCACCCCGCGCGCCCGCATTGGGCTGTTGCTTGAGCCCCTATTTGCCGCGACTCGGGTAGAGTCCCACCACCTGCGGGCGGCACGCGAGGCCGCGGATCGTCTGCGCGCTGCGGGGTTCGAGGTCGTCCCCATTGCGCCTTATCCGCAGGCAGGGGCCACGTTTGCGCATTTCCGCGAGATCTTTACCTCCCGGTTTGTGGGGCTGCCGCAGGCAGAGGGCTACGCGGCTTGGGTGGCCCAGCAAGGCGCTACCGTATCCGCCGCCGAGCTAAGCGCGGCGCAGCGCCATGTCCGCCACCTCCCGGAGCTTCTTGCGCAGCAGTGGCGGGTCGATGCCATTATCACGCCCATGCTCACCGCGGATCCCCCGCCGCGGGGGCATTTCCTGTCCCTTCCGCACGCGGAGAATTTCGACGCCCAAACGCGCTGGTCCCCGTGGGCTTCGCTGTTTAATATGGCCCAATTGCCCGCCATCTCCGTTCCTTGGGCCATCCCCGCGCACCCGCCCGTCGGCGTGCATGTGGGAGGCATTACGCTTTCCGATGCCCAACTTTTAGGCCTCGCCCACATCCTACACCCATGACCAAGAAACTACGCGCCGAGCTGCTCATCGTCCTCACCCTGACCTTTGGTATTTCCGGGGTCAGGGCGGTGTTGCGGCTGATCAATTCGCTGGCTGCTCCGCAGGCGCTCAATGAGCAATCCGTCACGCTCAACTCCAGCCAATCCAGCCTGGCGTGGGTGGATTTGGGCCTGCAATTGTGCTCGGCGGCGGTCCTTTTTGCCTATGGTGCGCTGGTGATTTTCCTGCTGGCACAAGACCACATTAAACCGGCCGCCTACCGCGCCTCTGATTGGTTGCACGGCGCGGGACTTGCCGCGCTCATCGGCATCCCGGGCCTAGTTTTGTATTTCGTCGCAGTGCAGTTTGGCTGGAGCAAAGAGGTCATCCCCGGTGACTTCGATAATGCGTGGTTAGAGATTCCGGTCTCTCTCATCAAGGCCGCCGCCAATGCCTTTGCGGAAGAGACCGTGGTGGTCATGTGGCTAATGACCAGGCTGCGCCAAGCGCGCTGGTCCCTGCCGGCCACCCTTGCGGCAAGCTCCATTCTGCGCGGTTCATATCACCTGTACCAGGGGGTATCGGCCGGCTTTGGCAATATCATCATGGGCGTAATCTACGGCTACTACTATCACCGCACCGGCCGCGTGTGGCCGCTTGTCATCGCGCACTTTCTTATCGATGCCATCGCTTTCCTCGGCTATTCCTTCGGCCTTTCCGTACTTTAAGTGTGGCGTGCTCGCGAGGAAAGCGGGGGAATTGGCCGGCGCCTTGTAAGGTATAGCGCATGACTGAATCAGGACGAGATCCGCATCGGGAGGCGCGCCGCGCTGGCGATAGCTCATCCAGTGAGTTCGTCCTTGGGGCCGATGGCCGTCCCCTCAAGGACCGCTATGGTCGGCCCATCCGCCGCCGGCCGCGCACGAATCGTGCCGAGCCGCAGCAGCACATCCCGCGCCAGGAAACCCCTACCCGCTACCCCAGCCAGTACCGGGCCCAGCAGCAGCGTTCCGCGCAGCAACCACCACAGCAACGGCCGCCACAGCAGCGATCGCAGCCGCAATCGCCGCAGCAGCTGCAACAGCGCTACCAACCACAACAAGCGCAGCAACCGCCCCGCCGCCACTCTAAGCCGCATAGCCGCCGGAAAAAGACCAATCCGGTCAAGCGGTTCTTTGGCTGCGCCGGTATCTTTGTCCTCGTCGTCGTGGTCTTTAGCCTCATCTTCGCGCTGTGGGCCGATACTCGCCTGACCCGCGTGGATGCCCTCCCGGATGAGCAGGTGGCCAATACCTCCGGCACCAATTGGCTGTTGGTGGGATCCGATTCCCGCCAGGGCCTATCCGAAGAAGACCAACAAGCCCTCGGAACCGGTGGCGATGTGGGCGAGGGACGCACCGATACCATCATGCTCTTGCATATCCCGCGCTCCGGCCAAGCCCAGCTGGTCTCCATTCCGCGTGATAGCTACGTGGAAGTACCAGGCTTCGGCATGGATAAGATCAACGCCGCCTTTGCCTACGGCGGGCCAAAGCTCCTCACGCAAACCGTGGAGGGCAATACCGGCCTGCACATTGACCACTATGCCGAAATCGGCATGGGTGGTTTGGCCAATGTGGTCGATTCCGTCGGCGGCGTTGATATCTGCGTGGCAGAGCCCATCAATGACCCGCTGGCGGGCATCGATCTGCAGGAAGGCTGCCAGAAGCTAGAGGGAAGCGATGCGCTGGGCTATGTGCGCACCCGCGCCACCGCGATGGGAGATCTCGACCGCGTGCAGCGCCAGCGCGAGTTCTTCGCGGCGCTCCTAGATAAGATCACCTCCCCGGCCACGCTGATTAACCCCTTCCGGTCGATTTCCCTGATTAACCACACCGCCTCTTCCTTCATCGTCGGCGATGGCGACCACGTATGGCACCTAGCCCGCGTGGCACTTGCGATGGGCTCCGGCGTGGACACGGAAACCGTTCCCATTGGCGGCTTCCAGGACACCGTCGTGGGCAATGTCGTGCTCTGGGACGATGAAGGCGCCCAACAGCTCTGGGACTCCATGAAATAAGACTGAACTCAATCTTCGTATCGGAAAAACGTTATTGAGAAAGTAGCAAGTGTGGTTGCTATGATGAATTCAGGGTAAATTCTCCATTCCACAGGATCCATAGAAAGCATCCTAATTATGCCAAGCATGAAGGCTATTGCGCTGGCGGCTGCGAAAGCCCAGGCTATGCGCCGCGGCCCTGAGTTTTTCTTGTTCATGCCTTAACCCTTCCTAGCTAGATTGCGAAGAAAGCGGCCCTTTCCTCCTCGTCTTTTCGAGGTAAAGGGCCGCTTTGTTGTGGTGTGTTTAGCGGGTTAAACGACAAAATGTGTTGTTTTCCGGCGTGTCGGGTTAAACGACATTTTGTGTTGGTGGACTGCGTGGTTTAGGGCATGTGGCCTTTGCGTATTCCCATAGAGTGGTTATAGGCACTGTCGAAAGTTGCTGGTCGGCCGTATTCACGGCCGCTGGTGGCTTGCGTTTCTTGGCTGGCTAGGGTGTGTGCTTTGGCTAAGGCCTGGCCTCTGATGCGTCCACTTTCCTGGCTCAGCCTCTAGCGCGAGTGACAGTGGCTTTACAGGCGTTCCATCGCCATCGCTGGCGGATTGATGCTTGTAGTCCCGTATTTTGGTGCACGCCCTGCTACAGACGGGGCATCGAGGATGATTCTTACTCATCCATTCATCGTGAACCTCGGCGCCTAGCACATCAGCACGCCCCCGGTGGTATTTCAGGCCCGAGACTGCGTTATCCCTCCGGATAAGTGAAATAATCCTAATACCAGCAGGCCAGACTGGCTAAACATATAACTTCACCAACACATCCTGTCGTTTAGGCCTGTTTGCGCAACGTCACCTGGCGGGACTTGATGTTTTCTAACTGCTTGCGCTCTTCTGCGTTCAATTGCGCGTCATTGGAGATTTCTTCTTCCAAGGCTTTATCTACGCCCGCGAGCTTGTCTTCATAAGAGGAGTAATCAACCTCAGGCTGCACGTCAAAGACGGGAGCGATGAGGCCGTGGGTGCGGAATACTCCGGCAAACTTGGTGTCCTCGCCCACGTTCAGCTCGCCGCGCGCGGCGACTCGCGCCAAGGCGTTGAGGAACGCGGCCTCATCGTCATTCGGGCGCACCCAGCGCACGTGCGCTTTGCCGCCGCCGGCATTGGCCCAAAAGGCGGTGCCGGCAATGTCCTTGCCCACCTGGTGGGATTCGATGACCGAGTCATTGGCGGCGCGCATGGACTGCGATACCTCAGGGGTGACCTGTGCGCCTTCCGGAATCCACCAGCCGAAGTCCTGGTGGACTTCGATGTCGAGGGTAGTTGCGGCATCGATAAGCTCACTAAGCTCCGGCTGCGAGCCATCGGCCGCGGTCGATTCCAAGGTAGAGCCTGGCTCGTTGTTCTTGACCCAATTCAGGGCGAAGGCCAGATCCCGGCCGGGGTTGTGGGTGTGGGACTGCACCTGCAGTGCCACAAAAGCATCGCCGCCGAATTCCTCATCGCGGATCAGCGCTGCGGTGGCACCCGGAAGGACGGTGGAGACGTAGACGTTCCTATCGCAGCCCTTCACCTCGAGCTTCGCAAAAGCGGAGGGCACAAACTCTTGCATGGCAACGAGGGAAGCCTCCGCCGCGAGGCCGCTATAGGGGCGCGGGTCCTTTTCCAGGGCGGCGCGCTCTTTAGCGCGGGCAGCAAGCTTTGCCTGGCGGCGGGACATGCCCTCAGGCAGGTCTTCTTGTTTCTTTTTCTTCTTGGCCATGCCTCCAAGATACCTGCTTTCTACAGCTCAATAGCGCGCAGGGCCACCTCCGGCTGATTGGTGGCAAGCATGTCTACGCCATTGGACCAAGCCCACTTCATGTCTTCTGGCTTATCAACGGTCCACATATACGTGGGCAAACCCTGCGCACCGATAATGGCTGCTTGCATCTTGGCGCGCAGCAGGGAAACCCCCAGGGCACTCGGCCGCGACCACATGAAATCCGAGCGATTGAAATGGCGTTCCCAATCTCGGCGCAGGTAAATGCGGTCAATATGCGGTGCCAAAATCTTCATGCGCCGGATGGCCTTATGGGAAAAAGAAATAACGTGAATGCGCGGATCCTCATCGAGCCCGGCGGCGCGCAGCCGTTCCATGACCCGCTTTTCCAAGGCACTACCTTGCCCGGAGGGGTGCTTGGTTTCAATATAAAGGTGGTGGGGCTTGTCCCCCAGCATGGCTAGGAGGTCATCGAGAAGCATCATGCGCTGCCCCTTGCCGATGTCGACCTCGCTCAGCTCCCGCCAGTCCATCGCCGAAACTCGCCCGGCGCGCCCCGTCGTTCGCTCCAAGGTGGGATCGTGCTGGACTACCACCTTGCCATCGCGGCTTAACCGCACATCGCACTCCACGCCATGGATGGGAAGCTCCATGGCCTTTTCAAAAGCTAAGGGGGATAGCTCCGGGTATTTTCCGGAATATCCCCTATGCGCGACGATGTGCACTAGCCGAAGAACTTTTCTTTGATGTCATTGAGCGTCTTCGCAGAAGCGTCGAAACGCTCCTTTTCGTGCTCGTTGAGCTGCAGTTCTACCGGGCGAACGATGCCGGTGCGGTTCACGATGGCCGCGGTACCGATGTAGAGGTCCTCCACGCCGTACTCGCCCTGCAGGTAAGCAGAGACGGGAAGCGCCACGTCCTGGTTCTGGATGATCGCGGCGGTAATGCGTGCAAGCCCCATACCGATGCCGTAGGAGGTCGAGCCCTTTGCATCGATAATGGAGTAGGCGGCGTCGCGGGTTTCTTCAAAGATCTTTTCAATGCGCTCGGCGTATTCCGGATCCTTTTCCAGCTTCTGCGAAAGCGGCACACCGGCGATATTCGCGGTGGAGACGGCAGGCAACTCGGAATCGCCGTGCTCACCAATGATGTAGGCATGCACGGACTTCGGAGCCACGTCCTCCAATTCACCCAGCATGTAGCGGAAGCGCGCGGAGTCCAGAATCGTACCGGAGCCGATGACCCGCTTGTGGTCAAAGCCAGAGGCCTTCCATACCGCGTAGGTCAGGATATCGACCGGGTTGGTGGCGACCAAGAAGATACCGTCGAAGTCATTAGCAATGACATCTTCGACGATGCTGTTCATGATCTTGACGTTCTTATCCACCAGGTCAAGGCGGGTTTCGCCGGGCTTTTGGGCGGCGCCGGCGCAGATGACGACCATGTCAGCGTCCGCGCAATCCGCGTAGGTGCCCTTGGTGACGCGGGTGCGCTGTGGCGACCACACCACACCGTGGTTGAGGTCCATGACATTGCCTTCCAGCTTCCGCTCATCGATGTCGATGATGGCTAGGTGGTCGACGATGCTCTGATTGACCAGTGCGTAGGCGTAAGCGACTCCCACGTCACCCGCGCCAATGAGAACGACTTTATTTCCTACATGCTTTGCCATGCCCCCATTGTGCAACGCCTAGCGGGGTTTTGCATGCGGAATGTTTCACACTGCGCAACGGAACATGTTCTGGGATAATGGGCAACCATGAAACGCGCCTTCAGCCGCGCTGCACTAATTTCTCTTGGCGTAGTCGCGGATCTCACGCCCGTCGTCCGCATGACCAGCCGGCAAACGTTGCCGCCCCATATGTCGGCCGGAATCTTAGGTGCAGAGCTGGCCACGTGGGCCGCGGTATCCCCGTCCCTGCTGCCCCGCCCGTGGTGGGTAACGGCTGCCAATGTATCTATCGGGCAGGCCATCGGACACCTCGGGGCGGCCTCGACAAGCTTCGTTCTCAACCGGCTGGGCAAGCGCCCGCAAGACCGCTTGGGACCGCAGCACCGCCAAATCTTGCACTTAGCTATTGGCGCCGGCACCGCCTTCAATGCGGCGCTCTCGCTGCGCAACCAGGAAAAGCAGGCAGGTCTTGTTAATAAGCAACTGGTTCGCGGTCCGGCTACCGCTGCCATCGGCCTAGCCGCCGGCACCGCCGGATACGGCGCGCTGCTCTTGGTAGGCGAGGCCGCACAACTGACCGTGACCAAATTATCGCGACAATTGGGCCGCTGGGTTCCAGCACTCGTGGCCTGGCCGGTCGTCACCGCAGGGCTAACCGTGGCCGCGGTAGGACTATCGGACCGCGTGGTATTCCGGCGCTGGATCCGTTCGCTCTCCCACAAGGCACAGCGCTTAAACAAGCAAATCTTTCCCGGCACCTCGATGCCCTGGGAGCCGGAGCGCTCCGGCAGCCCATGGTCACTTGAACCTTGGTCCGCGCTAGGGCAACAAGGGCGGCGCTTCGTCTCTAACGGCCCACGCGCCCGCGATATTCGCAGCATCACCGGCACTCCCGCCAAAGAACCCATCCGCATTTATGCCGGCTATATCCCAGGGCGTTCCTTCGCCCAAGCAGCGAAGAAGGTGCGCTCAGAATTACAGCGCACCGGTGCACTGCGCCGGGAAACCATCGTTATTCAGATGCCCGCAGGATCCGGGTGGATTAATAACTGGAGCGCAAGCGCCTACGAGTTTTTAACCGCCGGTGATTGCGTCACCGTCACCATGCAGTATTCCTACCTGCCCTCGGTTTTCGCCTACCTCGTGGATAAGAACGCGCCCAAGCGCGCCGCGGCCGAGCTCATTTCCGTGATGCAAGAAGAAATTGACAAGCTCCCGGAAGAAGACCGCCCGCGTCTCTACCTTGCAGGAGAATCACTGGGTGCCTACGCCATTATGGATAACTTCCAGAACAAGGAAGAACTCCTCGCCGCCTGCAACGGCGCGGTCTTTTCTGGCCCGCCGCGGATGACGCACTTTACCCAGCGCCTGCGCCGCGATATCGGCTCGCTCGAGCGGCTCCCCGTCATCGATGGCGGGCAACACGTCCGCTTTGTTGCCCAACCGGAGCACTCGCGCCGCGATGCCTTTGGCAACGATTTTTCCTCGACCTGGCGCCGGCCCCGGGTGCTCATCGCCCAGCATGCCTCCGATGCCATCGTGTGGTGGGACCTGAACCTAATGTTCCGCCGCCCCACCTGGATGCACGAACCCCAACCGGAGACACTCCGGGCGGATACGCTCCGCCACCTGCGCTGGGCGCCGTTTATTACCTGGTGGCAAATTGGCCTGGACCAGATCAACTCCCTGAACGTCCCAGGCGGCCACGGGCATAACTACTTTCAGGAGATGCTCTGGTACTGGAACGAGGTCCTGGGCTCCCAATCGCGCCAGAAGCTCACCTCTAAGTTAGCCGGGAAAATCGCCGGTTTTATCCGGCTCGACGCCTAATCGCACTTCACACCAGTGCTGTGGTGCGGGCAGTAACCGTTCGGCACCTTGTGCAGGTACTGCTGGTGTTCGTCTTCGGCCAAGTAGTACTCGCCAGAGTCCGTATCAGCTAAGCGCTTTACTTCCGTCGTGGTTTCCCCAAAACCAAATTCTATGAGCTTATCCGCGTAGCTATCCACGATTGCTTGGATCTCTTCCCGCTCTTCTTCGGTACGGGGATAAAACGCGGAACGGTACTGCGTGCCCACGTCATTTCCCTGGCGGAAGCCCTGCGTCGGATCGTGGGCCTCCAAGGCCTTCACCACGAGCTCGCGCAAGGAAATCTTCTCTGGGTCATAGGTGACTTCCACGGTTTCTGCATGGTTGGTTTGCCCGCGGCAGACCTCATAATACGTGGGGTTCGGAGTGGTACCGCCGGCGTAGCCCACGGACGTGGACTCAACACCGTCGGTCTCCCAGAACATCTTTTCCGCGCCCCAGAAACAGCCTAAGGCAATCAAAATCGATTTCTGGCCGTCCTTCCACGGGCCGGTAATTGGGGTATCCAGCACCGCATGCGGGGCGGGGTCTAACACCGGCTCGCTGCGGCCCGGCAAGGCGTCTTCCGCAGCCACCATCTTCGGTTCCGGTTTAAACATCCACATCAGTTAAAGCTCCTTTCTCTATTTCCCTAATAACGTTGTACTGGGCAAATAGATTCCCGGGCCACTAAATATTCGCTGTATTTGCAGATTTCAAATTAATCATGGCGAAATCTTTCGATCGTGCCTATCATCGGGACACGTACCCGAAGAAAGGATTACACAAATGGCTGTTTACGAACTTCCTGATCTCCCATACGCATACGACGCACTGGAGCCACACATCTCCGCAGAGATTATGGAGCTCCACCACGACAAGCACCACGCAACCTACGTGAAGGGTGCTAACGCTGCCCTCGAGGCACTGGAAGAAGAGCGCAACGGCGAGGCTAACCCAGACCGTATCCGCGCCCTGTCCAAGAACTTGGCATTCAACCTGGGTGGCCACACCAACCACTCCATCTTCTGGAAGAACCTGTCCCCGAACGGTGGCGGCCAGCCCACCGGCGAGCTGGCAGAGGCTATCGACCGCGACTTCGGTTCCTTCGAGAAGTTCCAGGCACACTTCGCTGGTGCCGCTACCTCCCTGCAGGGTTCCGGCTGGGCAGTGCTGGGTTACGACCACATCGCTGACCGCCTGATCATCGAGCAGCTCACTGACCAGCAGGGCAACGTTTCCGTTGACTTCACCCCGCTGCTCATGCTCGATATGTGGGAGCACGCTTACTACCTGCAGTACAAGAACGTGAAGGCTGACTACGTCAAGGCCGCATGGAACGTCTTCAACTGGGACGACGTTGCAGAGCGTTACGCTGCAGCTAAGAAGTAACTTTTTAATTAGTTACCTTCTGCCGCCTTTCCTTGCTGGAAGGGCGGCATTTTTATGCTTGCGCTAACCCCATCAAGGGTGTGGCGAAATTTACACCGCCGCCTGTGAGGAGAATGCTGGTATGCATGACCAGAAACCGGCGCGCCACCATCGCCATGCTCCTTTTGGGCTTGGCGGTGTTTTCTAGCCTCTATACCACCCAAGCAATTTTGCCCACGTTGGTAACGGATATGGGCATCTCGCACACGGAAGCGGCCATGACTGTTTCGGCCGCCACCGGCGCATTGGCCATCTGCGTGGTTCCGGCGTCCATCCTTTCTGAGCGCTATGGGCGCGGGCGCATCCTCCTCATCTCCGCCATCGCCGCCACCATCCTGGGCCTCGTGGTGCCCCTAGCCCAAGAGGGCTGGCAGCTCATTGCCCTGCGCGGGCTGCAGGGTGCGATGTTATCCGGCGCTCCGGCGACGGCGATGGCCTGGCTTTCAGAAGAGCTCGAGGATCATGCTTTGCCTAAGGCGATGGGACTTTATATCGCCGGCAATTCCGTTGGCGGGCTCACCGGCCGCATCATTCCCGCTGGCTTGGTGGAGTTTTCCTCATGGCGCTGGGCGATGCTCGGCTCCGCCGTGGTCTCCCTCGCCTTTGCCATTACCTGCTGGCTCCTCCTACCCGCCCAGCGGAATTTTCACCCCAAGCCAATTCACTTCCGCTCCGAGCTCAGCGCGGTCTTTGGGCACTGGGCAAATAAGGATCTCGCCGCATTATTTATCGTCGCCTTTTTATCCATGGGCACGTTCGTGTCCATGTATAACTTCCTTACCTTCCGCCTAACCGGGGATTTTGGTCTTTCCCCGGCGCTGGCTGGTTTTACCTTCCTGTTTTATCTCTCCGGCACGTGGTCCTCGGCCCGGGCGGGCACGCTGGTCGCCCGCATTGGGCACGGAAAAACCATGGTCGGTTCCGCCGTGCTCTTTACCGTGGGCATTATCCTCTGCGCCGGCAACCTGGCCATGACCCTCATTGGCATGGTGTGCCTGACCGTCGGATTCTTCGCGGTCCACTCCACCGCGTCTGGCTGGGTGGGGCAACTAGCCACCCATGACCGCGCCGAGGCGTCCTCAATGTACGTTTTCTGCTATTACCTGGGCTCTTCCATCGTCGGCGCTTTGGCAGGCACGCTTTTCGATGCCCTCACCTGGCACCAATTCATCGCCTGCTTCACCGCTTTCGCGCTTGCTCTTACTGCGCTGACTTGGACCAAAATTAAATCCGACTAAACTCGGTTTTATGCCTCAAGATAAGTGGTCGAGCCGCACCTGGCACCGCAAAGCCTCACGCCCCGTGTCCATCTGGATGATGGTCTTCATCGTGGTGGGCGCAGCGCACATATTCGTGCCCAATTATCGCTGGGTACTAATCCACCTCTTCACGTTGGGCCTGGTTACCAACAGCATCGTGGTGTGGTCGCAGCACCTGACGGAAAAATTCGTCCAACAAAAACTGCCGGATTCCGCCCGCCCCAAGCAACTCGCGCGCATCTATATCCTCAATCTCGGCATCATCATCGCCGTGGCGGGCCAACTCCTCGTGCAGTTCTGGGATCACCACTGGATACTGACCCAGATTGGTGCCACGCTTATCGCGCTTGCCGTCTTATGGCACGGGGTGTCCCTGTTTACCCAGTGGCGCTCCGCCAAGGATAAGCGCTTCCGCCCAGTTGTCGGCGCCTATGTGCTATCCGCGCTGTGCCTACCGGTAGGCGCGGTCTTCGGCGCAATCCTGGCTATCCACCCCGGCGATCCGCAGTTGCTCTTGGCCCATATCGCCGCCAATATCGGCGGTTTCATTGGCCTTGCCGCGGCAGGTTCGTTGACCATCCTCTTTCCCACCATCTGGCGCACGCAGGGCACTAACGAGCGCATGTCCTCTTCGTTCCTGCTGCTTACCCTGGGCGTGGTGGCAACGATCATCGGCGCGTTTCTGGACTTCCCGCAGCTCGGGCTGATTATCTATTGCATCGGCTGGATCCTGAGCCTGCAGCAGTGGCTTGGCAACGTCATCGACGTCGCCCGCGCTCCGCGCGACCGCGTTAACTTTGCCTCCGTCTCGGTGCTGATGGCCGCGCTCTGGCTGGTGCTATCTTTGGCGTACTACACCACGCAGCACTTCCTCGTGGCAGAACCAGGGCTTCCCACCCTCGGCCTCGTGGTGGGCTTTGCGGCGCAGCTGCTCATCGGAGTCATGAGCTATCTTCTTCCCACCACCATGGGCGGCGGCCCCGGCGCGGTCCGCGCGGGGCTGCAAGAGCTGGATCGGTGGGGTCTGTTGCGCGCCACCTTCGTCAATGGCGGGCTGCTTATCTGGATCGGCACGGATATCTCCGTGCTCAAGGTAGTGGCCTCGCTGCTATGCATCGGCTCCTTGGCCATCTACCCCATTCTCATTGCCCGCGCGGTCAAGGCCCAAAAGCAGGTGTTGATGAAAAAGGCGGAAGGTCCCGAGCCAAAAACCATCGCGGACTGGAACCAAATCTATATCGGCCTTGGCATCCTGCTGTTCATATACGTTTTCATTGCCGCGCTCTAGAGCTCCGGGATTCCCGGCGCGCCGTCGCTCATCCACTCGCGCACTATCCGAGTGGCGTGCACATCGCCGGCGTTATAGTCCAAGAGGCGCTGCCGGACGCTCATGTCGCCCGCTAGGGCCTCCCGGCGCGCGTTCACGGATTCTTCGCCATCAAAGTCCTCGTCCGGCCACCGGAATCCCGCCACTGGGGCCACCACCTTGAGCCCCAGCCCAAAGGGCCCCGCGAAGGATCTCTTCACGTAGGCAAACATATCCACCCACTCCGGGGAAGAGATAAAGTCTTCTACTTCCCGTTCATCCACCTCTCGGAAGCGCTGCGCGGAACGGCGCATCCAGTGGTTTTCGCCGTGCGCGGAATAGCAATAGGCCGCAAAGGTCTTACCCTCCGCATGCGCTGTATCGCGCAACTGCATTAACCACCGCCAAAATTCGGCGAAGTTCTCCGCCTCAGCGCGTCCGCCCAGCGGCTCCCAAGTCACGAAGGGGTGGTACTCGTCCTCGAACCACGCGCCCCACAGGTAAGCGCCTTGGTCCATGTAGGCTTCCATGTCCACATCCACCTCAATATCCGCGCGCGGCACCGCCGTATCTCCGCGGCACAGCAGCGTCTGACCGGAGCGCCACGCGGCCGCGAGGCGGGAGGGCTCGCCCACATTGGCATCGATAAGCGCCTGCACCGTGGTAATGCCGCGCTCGCGGAAGGGGCGTGCGCGATCGCCCGGTAAGAAAAGGGAAATATCATCCGCCGCCACCAGCTCTTGCTCGCACAAGGGCCAGAACCTACAGCTCGCGCACTCCTTGACCCGCACTGGTGCGGTGGGAAGCGGCTTATCCCAGGCGCGCTGCACGTCAAATTTCGCCGTCTCCGTGAAAAAGGCCTGCTGGCGGTCCTGACCGATGGCACCGCCGCGCCCGGAGTTCAGGCCCATATCCTCCAGGGCCTGGGCGGCGAGCGCCAGACGATAGCCATCGACGGCATGGTGGCGCGACTTATACGGAACCTCCATGGGTTCGCTCAGCCCAAGGCGATGAGTCGGTACGGCCAGCGTAGTTTTCTTTGGGTGCTTGCGCGCGACACGGTGGTTGCTCACAATAATGGGGGTATAGGAGCTGCCCTCTCGGAGAAGCAATTCCACGTGTACTTTCCACTTTTCGGTGGCAAAGACCGCATTGGTGATGTGGGTATAGCCGGAGGCGATGGCCTCGAGCGTGGCCATGGCGCGTTCCCAATCATCGCCTTCTAGATCGATGCGCCGGAAACGGCCAGGGGATTTGCGCGGGAATAATTCCATGACCGCGTCCACGGCGGCGCTGTGGCGCTCGGCCCTAGCGATCGAGGATCGGGTGCGCGGAATCTCGGGGTGGGCGCGCCGCTGCACCAAGCGATAGCGGCACCCAACGAGATCCGAAGCTACAACGACATCCTCCACACCGGGTGAGCTTAATAGAACAGCAAGGTAATGTTGAATCCAGACTCGATCGAACGTAAGGGAAAATAATGAGTATCCTCAAGAAATTGAAAAAGGCTCGCCAGGAGGCACGCGCGCAGGCCAAGGCAGCGAAGGCGCGCGCCAAGGCTGAGGTAAAGGCCCAGTCGAAGGATCGTCGCCGCCAACAAAAGCTCCTTGCCAAGCAAGAAAAGCATCTTGTTAAGGCCGAAGAAAAGGGCCTCAAAAAGCGCCGGAAACACGAACAGAAAATGGCAGAAAAAGAACTGGAAAAGTTGCGCGAGGGCCACTTTAATGCCGGCAAGGTCAAGCGCTATGCAGGCGCATTGCGCACCGCCGCCCCGCTGTTGCTTCCCCTCGTTTATCGCGCATTTGTGGGACTGAAGTCCGAAAAAGAAAAGCGCAAGGCCCACAAAGCAGGCGTAAGTTCGGCGGAAATGGCCTCTTTTTCCGGTTACGGCGCCCCGCTCAAGGCACGCACCGCCGGCATCCGTAATTCCCTCAAGGATGTAGATCTGCCCAGTGGCTTCAAGCGGGACGTGCGCGAGCGCCTCGAAGAGGTTGATGCCGCGATCGATAACGCCGAATTCATGACGGAACAGCAGCGCCGCCGCGCGCATAAGACCATTAGCGGAGAGATCGATTCCGTTACTGCGGAGATTCAACAGCGCCTGGGCGCTTAATTTCTCCTTTTCTTCCCACCAATCGCCGTTCACCTTTCTTTAAGGTGGCGGCGATATTTTTATACGCAAGTGCCAATAAGTAAATTTTTATTGTCTATTAATTTCCGCACTGGTAGAATTGAATTAAAGTTAATTCAGATTCCAAATTCCGGTATTAGTCCAACATATCGACGCAATAAACCTTGGAGGTACTATGGCACGTCGCGAAATCACGCAATTTTATGATGACCTTGATAATGAACTCATTGGTGAGGATGAATTAGAAGTAGTTCGCTTCAGCGTCAACGGGCGCAGCTACATCATGGATCTATCCCGCGACAATGCTCGCCGTTTCCACGAGGCAATCGCCCCCTTTGTCGAGGCCGCACATGCCGCCCCCGATGCGGAATCCCCACAGGTCGATCCCCGCAAGGTCCGCGAATGGGCGAAAAAGCAGGGCCATGACGTAGCGCGCCGCGGCAAAATCCCCCAGGACATTATCGACGCCTACAACGCCGCCCACTAGGCCTTTACAGCACGCCCTGTTCCCTGGCGGCCGCCACTGCGGACGTGCGGGAGCGCACGCCCAACTTGTCATAAATGTGCACGAGGTGGGATTTCACCGTTGCCTCAGAAAGCATGAGGTCATGGCCAATTTGTCGGTTCGAGGCCCCCGCAGCCACCAGTTGCAACACTTCTAGTTCGCGCGGGGTCAACGACGTGCGGGGCGTGCGGACCCGGGTCATGAGGCGGTCGGCCACGATGGGCGAGAGCGCCGAATCCCCCTCCGCCGTCGAATGGACGGCATCCAAAAGCTCCTGCGGTGGGGCATCTTTCAAAAGGTAGCCTACCGCGCCTGCCTCGATGGCGCCGAGGATATCCGCATCGGTGTCGTAATTGGTGATGACCAGCACCTTGGGCGGCGTGCTCATGGAGGACCGAATCTGCGCGGTAGCTTCAACGCCACCCATAACGCGCGTTCCCTCCAGGCCCGCCCCGAACCGAAGGTCCATGAGGATGACATCGATACCGCCTGCTTGTGCCGCGGACACCGCCGCCTCCGCCGTCGCTACCTCGCCCACGACGTCGATATCTTCTGCGCCTTCGAGCACCGAACGCAGCCCCAGCCGCACGATCTCGTGGTCATCTGCCAAAAGGACCCGAATCACGACATCCCTCCTATCGATGTTTTTCTCAACCAAAAGTTTAATCTACCGCCTTATCAAAGGGCATACTAACTGACACAGCCGTTCCCTCCCCCGGCGCGGATTCTATGACCACCTCGCCGCCCAGCTCCTGCGCGCGGCGCCGCATGGCAGAAAGGCCGATATGCCCCAGGCCCGTCGGCGCGCTTTCCACCGTCGCGGGATCAAAACCCTGCCCATTATCCACTACATCCACGCGCACCTCGTCGGTTTCATAGGTGACGGTGATCCGGGCGCGGCTGGCATGGGCATGCTTGACGATGTTCCCCACCGCTCCCTGTGCAATCCGCAATAGCGCCGCCTCTATTTTCATCGGCAACTGTTGCTCCGCGCCTTCGCTTTCGACCTCCACCTGGAACCCCGCCGTAGCGGCGAAGTTTTCCGCCATGCGCGTCAGCGCCGCCTCGAGGGAGGTCTCCGTTAGTGTGGGCGGCTGCAGCGCCGCAATCATGGCACGCGCCTCATGCAGGTTATCCGCTGCGGCCCGCCGCGCAAGCTCAATGCGCCTGCGTGCGGCAGCAATGTCTTCTTTATCCAGATCCCGGTCGGCGGAGTGCAGGAGCATCTGAATCGATGACAGCCCCTGGGCCAAGGTGTCATGAATCTCGTGGGCGATGCGCTGGCGCTCGGCCACCATGCCCGCGTCTCGTTCCGTGGCCGCCAACTGCGTACGAGTTTCTACTAGCTCCCGGTTCATGCGCGATAGGGTGCGAAACGCATACGTAATCGCCACGGTTACCAGTGCCGAGACCGCCGGGCCCATCACTCCACCAAAGGTCAGGCCTCCCGGTATTTGCACCACGACGGTGAGCACGGTAGCGCCGATGACGCACAGGATTCCTGCGGTCATATCCAGCACAGTCAGGTACAAAAAGTACATGACGAATACCAGATAGATGGCGGCGGGAGCCACAAATAAATCCGCACCCCATAACACCGTGAGGATGCTGATCCACAAGTAGCGCATGGGCCGCGGCCACTGCTCCGCATAGATCGATCCCGCAAAGTAGACGGCCGCGAACCCCACCAATAGCAATAGGTTGATAAGGGACTGGGATAGCGGCATCTTCACCGAGGTAAAAATACCCACCACCAGCAGGACCGCCGTCAAGAAATGAATGCCGGTGCGTAGCGCATCGGTATCCCGATCTAGTGTGGAGCTCATGCGCAAAAGCCTACTTGTCCTTCTCACCCTGACCGGAATAGGGATCGCGGGATGCCAGACCGAGCAAGCAGACCAGGACGAACCGGGAGACGAGGTGGCATCGGAAAGCGCCGCCATCAACGTGGAACAGACCGCAGAGGTCAATGAATGGAGCGATTGTCCCTATATCGATCCCGGTTGGTTGGAAAATACCAACGGCGAGCGCCTGACCAAGCAGGGCATCGACACGCGCTTTCCCACTCCCGCGTGCGTGTTTTGGTCTTATCAGGACCACCCGCAAGCTACCGTCATCGTGCGCGATATGCCCACCGTAGAAGACGCCCGCGCCGCGGTGGATTGGGCCGCGCCAATCGATGCCACCGAGCCCGCCTCCTTTGCAGGCTGGGAAGGCGGACGGGGCATCGTCAATGAGCAGGCCGTCTACGCCGTGCAAAAGGATACCCACGCGGTGCTGGTGTGGAGCAATCAGCAACAGACCTTCAAGTCCGAGCAGATTGCCCAGGAAGCGATTGCCAATTTAGGGCTTTAAACCGCGACGTCGTTATAGGGCATCATCGGCGAAACCCAGGGGAAGACGACCTCCATAAGGAGGAAGAAGACTCCCACAGCAATGGCAATGGCAAGCAGCGCCTTCACTGGCTTCGGCCCTGGCAATAGATTCCACAAAGCGCGATACATTACTTAGCTTCCTTTCCAACTTCCATCGCGTGCACAATCATGCGCTCGGCGTTGGAAAATTGCGGGTGACAGGTGGTCAGAGTCAGCATTCCCCGCGTGGGGTCTGCTTCAGTCCCCGGCACGGGGTCGATCACTGAGACATCGCCAGGCGTGGTGATATGCCTGCCGGCAACATGGGTATATTCTTCTGGTACTTCATCGAAGCAATCCGCATGCTCGCCATCGATGGGCAGCACCTTGTAGGTAATCTTTTCCGTGTGGGTTTCGATGATGATGTCATCGCAGGTGTGCAAAGAACCCAAATCATTAAATGGGGCACCCTTGCCCACGCGGTGCCCAGCCACCGCAAAATTTCCCGTCTCACCTGGCATTTGTGTGTCCTCATAGTGGCCCGGGCCGCGTAAAAGATCATCGTCGTCCGTGCCTTGGATGATGGCAAAGTGATAATCCGAGCCAAAGGCCGGGATGTACATCTGTGCGAAGGCATCTCCCAAATCTGGGTTCATTTTCTCCCGGGGGTTGCGCCACTGCTCTTCTAATTTTGCATTAGCTTCATCTTGTAAGCGCCCTGATTCCACATTCGTCCAATAGGCTTCATAGAATGCAAATAGAACTAAAACCAAACCAATGGTTAGCATGAGTTCGCCCAGAACTTTTGTCATGTTCTAAACCATACTTCCTCACCGAAAGGAAAACCATGTTCGAGTTCTTCATGTACCCGGTTTCCGGAATCATGAAATTCTGGCATTGGCTGATCAGCGGCTTCGTTGATGAATCCGCTGCGTGGCTTGTCTCCATTTTCCTTTTGGTGCTCACCGTGAGGGGCATCGTCATCCCCCTCAACTGGATGTCGCTGCGCTCCGCACGCATCGGCGTTCTCATGCGGCCGGAGAATAACGATATCTCCAAGGAAATGAACCAGGCCAGCACCAAAGAGGAAATGGCTGCGCTCATTAAAAATCAGCAGGACCTCATGAAGAGCTATAACTACAAACCTGCTGCTGGCTGCATCCCACCGCTCATCATGATTCCGGTTTTCATTGGTTTGTACCAAGTGATCCTTCGGATGTCGAAGATCGATCAGGACTCAAAGACCGTCGGCATGCTCAATGCTGACGACGTCACCGCCTTTCGTGAAACCACTTTCTACGGCGCCCCGATCACTGATTTCGCCCGCGAACACGGCGATCTCCTCAATCCCGTCCTTATTGCGGCCATCGTCTTTACCATGGCGAATTCCATCATCGCCCTCATCCGCAGCTTCCGCACCACGCAATTCGATCTCAAACTGAACCGCCGCATATTCATTTTCATGGGCATCTTGCTCATCATCGTGCCCTTCTTCCTCTGGCATTTGGCTCATAATGGCCCCATCCCCGTCGCAATCATTATTTATTGGGGCTGTGCATATTGGATCACCCTCATTCAGACGATCATCTTCGAAATCATGCTGCGCGAGTTCTACCCGCTTACAGATGAAGTGAATGCGATGCGTCGCGAGAGCCTGCAAAATTGGCGGAATAAAGAAAAACAACCCGCTCTTTCCAAGGAGGAGAAAAAGCGGGTCAACCGGCTGCGCATTGAGGCGCGCAAGTACCTTAAATCGAATAATCAGCAGGAGGAGCCGAAAGCATCTGAGTAGCCAGCTCGCGGGCCGTATATAGGGGCCCGGCTTCCTTGGTCAAGCGGGCTCCGGCGAGACCGCCATCGAGGAAAATTAAGAGCTGGCTTGCTTGGGAGGCCGAAGGATAGCCGTTGCGCTCCGTCAACAGAGCCGTCAGGGTGGAATGCGCCCAATTGCGATGCTGCATGCAAGCCGCGACGATGCCACGCTCCGAATCCGTTTCAGGCCGCGGGTACTCGCCCGCTGCATTCAAGAAGTGCGAACCGCGGAATCCTTCTTCCGGCTCTTCCTCAATGACCTTGTCAAAAAAGGCCAGGATCTTTTGGTCCGGATCCTGCATGGCAGCCGTCCGCTGCTCCCAGTCCTGGCGGAACTGCTCATCCAAGGACTCTACGTAGGCAATAACCAAGGCATCCTTGGAACCAAACAACGAATATAGGGATGCCTTGGCCACATCCGCTTCGCGCAAGATGCGGTCAATACCGATGACGCGAATGCCCTCAGTTTTAAAAAGCTTGGTTGCAGATTCCAACAATCGGCTCCGCGGGCTGGGTCGATTGCGGCGCGACTTCTTCTCTGCCATGGATTCCTCTCTACAACGACAAAACCGGTTCATCTATACTTTATAGACAAACCGGTATGTACGCTAATTAAATGCGGATTATTGCTTCACTTTGTCCACAATCCACAGCAAAATACAAGCACCCGCGGTGGCCGCGACGATGGAGAAGATCCACCCACCGCTAGCCTCAATATTCAGCAGCTGGATGATGATGCCACCGATGAGGCCGCCGACAACACCCACCACTAGGTTGGTAAACAACCCGTGGTCACGCTTCATAATCTTCTCCGCCAGCCAGCCGGCGATGATACCAACGATGATCGAGGTGAATAGACCTAAACCTAGTCCCATGATTTCCTCCTAATATAAACGTATCGAGTATTTCCCAGTGTAAACCCCTGTGACTCAAGTAGGGATAACAAATACGACACATTTGTATAGCAAAGTGGCTCTAAAACACCAGAAGCGCTCCACTCCCTAGCTGCAAAAGCCGGGGAGAAGAGCGCCGGGAAGTCAGGCTAGCGAAAGATTTAGCCTTCGTCGTCTGGGCGTACCACCATCATCGGGCACGGTGCAGACTGCAGCAATGCGCGGGAAGTAGAGCCCAGGACCATGCCCTTGAATCCACCACGGCCGTGGGAACCAACGACGAGAAGCTGCGCACCCTCGGCAGCCTCCGTCAACGCACGGACGGGGCGGTCACGGGTGATCTGCTTCTTCACCTCAACATCGGGGAACTCTTCGCGCGGTTCCTTCAGGTTTTCTTCCAGCACCTCAGTCTGTTCCTTTTCAATTTCTGCCCACTCAGATTGAGCTGCAGAAAGGCCGGCGAGGGATGCCTGGATTTGCATATCCATCCAGGTGTGCACGGCAACGAGGGCCGCGCCGCGAGCCTGGGCTTCGCGGAAGGCATAGGAGGTGGCCTTCTGAGAAACCTCGGAACCGTCCACACCAACGACGACTGGGCCGTACTTGGTGGAGTCGGTGACATTATTATCTTCACGAACCACAACTACCGGGCAAGCGGCGTGGGAGACAACTGCGGCGGAGACAGAGCCCATGACCATGCCAGACAGGCCGCCCATACCGCGCGAACCCATCACGACCATGGTGACGTCATGAGACATCTCCAAGAGCATGTCGATGGGGGAGCCCTCTGCGATGGTGTGCCCGATCTTGAGCTCTGGGGCTACCTCGTGAGCGATTGCACGGGCTTCCTCGATCTTTTCCAGGGTCTCTTCCTGCAAGTCATCGTAGAGGTCCTTCGGCGGAACCATACCTTCTGCATACAGGAACTGCGGTATGGTGTAGCTCGATGCGATGCGCAGGGGGATTTCCCTCTTCATCGCGGTATTTGCTGCCCAACGGACGGCGTTCTTTGAGGCGTCAGAGCCGTCGACGGCGACGACTACAATGTCTTCCTTGGCCATGATCTTTCCTTTCGGTGGTTATACCTTAATTATAGTACGGATTAGGCTTAATGGTTGACAGTTGCAGGATCAGAATTGGACGGAGAGAAAATTTCGAGGAGCGTTCGGAATACGTCCCTTATCACCGCGCCAATTCCATCATTGAAAAAGGCCATCACCTGGTCCGCGAGAGAATTAATATCCATGTCAAACACACTAATACATCGCAAAAAGGGATTCATCCCTTTGCCCATCAAAAATGGGCTCAATCCTACGCGCGTACGCACCCCGGAGGCAGGCCTGAGCACCTGGGATTTTCTCAGCGAAGTCATATCCTCCCAGCGCCACCGCCACCCCAATGATGATGCACAGGCGCTGCATGACCGATTCACCGCGGGCGAGGTAGTCCTGCGCGATCAAACTCCCCTAAAGCCAGGTACCGTGCTCGGCAAAGATGTCGATGTCTTTTTCTACCGCATCCCTGCACCAGAAACACCCGTGCCCTATGACATCCCCATAATCTATGAAGATGACAATATCCTGGTAGCCGATAAGCCCCCATTTATGGCCACCATGCCGCGCGCCCGGCACATCGTCGAAACCGCCACCGTTCGCCTCCGCCGTTCCACCGGAAACAACGAGTTAGTGCCGGCACACCGCCTCGACCGCCTCACTTCGGGCCTGCTTCTTTTTACCAAACACAAGGACGTCCGCGGCGCCTACCAGTCCCTCTTTGCAGAAAAGAAAGTCCACAAGACCTACCAGGCGGTCGCGGAATTCCGCCGCTTGCCGACGCCCCTCCAATGGTCCTCCCACCTAACTAAGACGCCCGGCGAAATCCAAGGACGAATAGCAGATGGTGAACCAAATGCTTTCACCACCCTAGAATCGGTAGAACCCATTGATAAGGCCTCTTATGAAAAAATTCACGGTTCACTAGCTGACCTCGGCATCTACACCCTAAAACCACAGACTGGGAAGACCCATCAATTGCGGTTACACATGTGGCAGGCGGGCTTACCGATCCTCGGCGATCCTGTCTACCCCACTATTTTTCCTGAGGAAGCTGAAGACATGTCCGTACCCATGCACTTAACAGCAACGGACTTAGAATTCACGGATCCACTCAGCGGAAAGCCGCGCCATTTCATCTCAGGACTTCCATTGGCCACGCACAAATTGCTTTAAGCCTGAAGTCTCCCAGGTCTTGTTCCGTTTGAGTAGATGGGAAAATCCGGAACATGCCAAGAAAATTTGACCAGGATGCGAAGGACGTGTGGTCCGTTTCGTGGAAGACCGCATCGTGGCGGAAAATATGTCGATGCACCCTGCGTGCCAGGCAGTAGCTCCAAAGTTGGGAGTT